>NZ_JAXCIS010000180.1:0-11148 GCF_034044025.1 Pseudomonas sp. SED1 | reverse complement strand
TTCATCGCCCACGCGATCTTAAATATCCCCAGGCACCCTCGCCTTCTCCCGGGCATGCTCCCGGCTGATCAGCCCCTGGCTGACCAACGCCTTCAAACTCATGTCCAGCGTCGTCATCCCCAGCGCCCCACCCGTCTGGATCGCCGAATACATCTGCGCCACCTTGTCCTCGCGGATCAGGTTACGAATCGCCGGCGTGCCAAGCATGATTTCGTGAGCCGCCACCCGCCCGCCGCCGACTTTCTTCACCAGCACCTGGGACACCACCGCCTGCAATGACTCCGAGAGCATCGAGCGGACCATGGCCTTTTCCCCCGCCGGAAACACATCCACCACCCGATCCACGGTTTTAGCCGCCGACGTGGTGTGCAATGTGCCGAACACCAGATGCCCGGTTTCCGCCGCCGTCAGTGCGAGCCGAATGGTTTCCAGGTCCCGCAGCTCGCCCACCAGGATCACATCCGGGTCCTCCCGCAATGCCGAACGCAGGGCGGCCGAGAAACTGTGGGTGTCGCGATGCACCTGCCGCTGGTTAATCAGGGCGCTTTTCGGTTGATGGATGAACTCGATCGGGTCTTCAAGGGTGAGGATGTGCTGGCGACGATGGGTGTTGAGGTAATCGATCATCGCCGCCAGGGTCGTGGACTTGCCGGAACCGGTCGGCCCGGTGACCAATACCAACCCTCGGGGCAGGTCTGCGATGCGCCGGAACACCTCGCCCAACCCCAGGCTTTCCAGGCTCTGCACCGTCGAGGGGATGGTGCGAAACACCGCGCCCATGCCCCGATGCTGCTGGAACACATTTACCCGAAACCGCGCCACCTCGGGCAGCTCGAAGGCAAAATCCGTTTCAAGAGATGTTTCGAAATCCTTTTGCTGATGATTGTTCAGCAAAGGGCTGAGTAACTCCGCCAATTGCGTAGGGAGCAGCACCGGCCAATCGAGGGGCCAGACCTCGCCATCAACTCGCAGCATCGGCGCCAACCCGGCCGACAAATGCAGGTCCGAGGCCCCCAGGCGCACGCCGGCAGCCAGCAGTTCAGTGATATCCATAGGGCTTTCCATTTCCAGTAGAATGCCGCGGACTCCATATCCACGGGCGCAACTTGAATGTCGACCATAGCAGACAACATCAGCCTGGTTTCCGAGCGGATCCGAGCCGCGGCCCAAGCCTCGCAGCGCGACGCGGACAGCGTGCACCTGCTGGCCGTGAGCAAGACCAAACCCGCACAAGCCATACGCGAGGCGTATGCCGCCGGGATGCGTGAGTTTGGCGAGAACTATCTGCAGGAAGCCCTGGGCAAACAGGCCGAATTAACCGACCTGCCCTTGAGTTGGCACTTCATCGGCCCCATTCAATCGAACAAGACTCGTGCGATCGCCGAGAACTTCGCTTGGGTGCATTCCGTGGACCGCCTGAAAATCGCACAACGCCTTTCCGAGCAACGCCCGGCTGACCTGCCGCCGCTGAATATCTGCATTCAGGTCAACGTCAGTGGCGAAGCCAGCAAGTCCGGCTGTACACCCGCCGACCTGCCCGCCCTGGCCGAAGCCATCAGCGCCCTGCCGCGCCTGAAGCTGCGCGGTTTGATGGCGATCCCCGAGCCAACCGACGACCGCGCAGAACAGGACGCAGCCTTCGCGACAGTACGCGACCTGCAAGCGAGCCTGAACCTGGGTCTCGACACACTTTCCATGGGCATGAGCCACGACCTTGAGTCGGCCATTGCCCAAGGGGCCACCTGGGTGCGGATCGGTACCGCGCTGTTTGGTGCCCGCGACTACGGCCAGCCGTGAAATGGCTGACTTCCATCTGAGTAAGGACCTGTCATGAGCAACACGCGTATTGCCTTTATCGGCGCCGGTAACATGGCGGCCAGCCTGATCGGCGGCCTGCGGGCCAAGGGCCTGGAAGCACAGCAGATTCGCGCCAGCGACCCGGGCGCCGATACTCGCTCCCGCGTCAGCGCCGAGCACGGCATCGAAACCTTCGCCGACAACGCAGAAGCGATTGAAGGCGTTGACGTGGTGGTGCTGGCGGTCAAGCCACAAGCCATGAAAGCCGTGTGCGAAAGCCTGCGCCCAAGCCTCAAACCCCATCAACTGGTGGTGTCCATCGCCGCCGGCATCACTTGCGCCAGCATGACCCACTGGCTCGGCGCCCAGCCAATTGTACGTTGCATGCCCAACACCCCGGCGCTGCTGCGCAAGGGCGTGAGCGGCTTGTACGCCACGTCCGAAGTCACTGCCCAACAGCGTGATCAGGCACAAGAGCTGCTGTCCGCCGTGGGTATTGCCGTGTGGCTGGAACACGAGCAGCAACTGGACGCTGTCACCGCCGTGTCCGGCAGCGGCCCGGCGTATTTCTTCCTGCTGATCGAGGCCATGACCGCCGCTGGCGTGAAACTCGGCCTGCCACAGGAAGTCGCCGAGCAATTGGCCGAGCAAACCGCACTGGGCGCCGCGCAGATGGCCGTGACCAGTGATGTCGACGCCGCCGAACTGCGCCGTCGCGTGACCTCGCCGGGCGGAACTACCCAAGCGGCAATCGAATCGTTCCAGGCCGGGGGCTTTGAAGCCCTGGTGGAAAAAGCACTGGGTGCCGCAGCACATCGTTCGGCCGAAATGGCCGAGCAGCTGGGCAAATAGTCGTCCCCCACATAGGAATTAAACATGCTCGGAATCAATGACGCTGCCATTTTCATCATCCAGACCCTGGGCAGCCTGTACCTGCTGATCGTGCTGATGCGTTTTATCCTGCAACTGGTGCGGGCGAACTTCTACAACCCGCTGTGCCAGTTCGTGGTGAAGGCTACGCAGCCGCTGCTCAAGCCACTGCGCCGGGTAATCCCGAGCATGTTCGGCCTGGACATGTCCTCGCTGGTGTTGGCGCTGCTGCTGCAGATCCTGCTGTTCGCGGTCATCCTGCTGCTCAACGGCTACCAGGCCACCACGCTGCTGTTGCTGCCGTGGGCCTTGATCGGGATTTTCTCGCTGTTTTTGAAGATCATTTTCTGGTCGATGATCATCAGCGTGATCCTCTCGTGGGTCGCTCCCGGCAGCCGCAGCCCTGGCGCAGAGCTGGTGGGGCAGATCACTGAGCCGGTGCTGGCGCCGTTCCGCCGCCTGATACCGAACCTGGGTGGCCTGGATATCTCGCCGATCTTCGCGTTTATCGCGATTCAGCTGCTGCAAAGCTGGGTGATTCCGCGCCTGGCTTTCTACGCATTCATGCCCAAAGAACTGTTCGGTCTGATCTGACAACAATGTGGCGAGGGAGCTTGCTCCCGCTGGGCTGCGCAGCAGCCCCAAAAAGGCCGACCGCGTTGCATCTGCAAAATCGTGGCAGCCGGACTGGGACCGCTTCACGCTCCAGCGGGAGCAAGCTCCCTCGCCACAAAAAGCCTTAAAAACACCAGCAGCAGGCCTTTGCTTGCCGCTGGGTGCAGCGGTCTTTAGACTTACGCCTCATTTAAACGAGAGCAGGGTCGATGCCAGCTGCCTTCCCCCCCGATTCTGTTGGACTGGTCGTGCCCCAAGTGGCGCACTTCAGCGAACCGCTGGCCCTGGCCTGCGGCCGTTCGCTGCCCGCCTACGACCTGATCTATGAAACCTACGGCCAACTGAACGCCACGGGCAGCAATGCCGTGCTGATCTGCCACGCCCTGTCCGGCCATCACCACGCTGCGGGGTTCCACAGCATGGACGAGCGCAAACCCGGCTGGTGGGACAGCTGCATCGGCCCGGGCAAACCGATCGACACCAGCAAGTTCTTCGTAGTCAGCCTGAACAACCTCGGCGGCTGCAACGGTTCCACTGGCCCCAGCAGCGTCAACCCGGAAACCGGCAAGCCGTTTGGCGCCGATTTCCCGGTATTGACCGTGGAAGACTGGGTGCACAGCCAGGCGCGCCTGGCCGACGTACTGGGCATCGCCCAATGGGCCGCGGTGATCGGCGGCAGCCTGGGCGGCATGCAGGCCCTGCAATGGACCATCACCTACCCGGACCGCGTGCGCCATTGCCTGGCCATCGCCTCGGCCCCCAAGCTGTCGGCGCAGAACATCGCCTTCAACGAAGTGGCGCGCCAGGCGATCCTCACCGACCCGGAGTTCCACGGCGGTTCGTTCCAGGAAGCCGGCGTGATCCCCAAGCGCGGGCTGATGCTCGCGCGCATGGTCGGGCACATCACTTACCTGTCGGATGACTCCATGGGCGAGAAATTCGGCCGTGGTCTCAAGAGCGAGAAGCTCAACTACGACTTCCACAGCGTCGAGTTCCAGGTCGAGAGCTATCTGCGTTATCAGGGTGAGGAGTTCTCCGGGCGTTTCGACGCCAACACCTACCTGCTGATGACCAAGGCCCTGGACTACTTCGACCCGGCGGCGAACTTCGACGATGACCTGGCGCGGACCTTCGAGGCGGCCACCGCCAAGTTCTGCGTGATGTCGTTCACCACCGACTGGCGCTTCTCCCCGGCCCGATCGCGGGAATTGGTGGATGCGCTGATGGCCGCGAAGAAAGACGTCTGCTACCTGGAGATCGACGCACCGCAAGGCCACGATGCCTTCCTGATCCCGATCCCGCGTTACTTGCAGGCCTTTAGCAACTACATGAACCGAATAGCGCTTATATGAATTGCTTACGCTTTGGGAGAACGCCATGAGAGCCGACCTGGAAATCATCCAAGACTGGATCCCCGCCGGCAGCCGCGTGCTCGACCTCGGTTGCGGCGATGGCGAACTGCTGAGCTGGCTGCGCGACAACAAGCAAGTCACCGGCTACGGCCTGGAAAACGACCCGGACAACATCGCCCAGTGCGTGGCCAAGGGCATCAACGTAATCGAGCAGGACCTCGACAAGGGCCTCGGCAACTTTGCCAGCAACAGCTTCGACATCGTGGTCATGACCCAGGCGCTGCAAGCCGTGCACTACCCGGACCGGATCCTCGACGAGATGTTGCGGGTCGGCCGCCAGTGCATCATCACCTTCCCCAACTTCGGCCATTGGCGCTGCCGCTGGTACCTGGCCACCAAGGGCCGCATGCCGGTGTCGGATTTCCTGCCCTACACCTGGTACAACACGCCCAACATCCACTTCTGCACCTTCGAAGACTTCGAAGCCCTGTGCAGCGAGCGCGAAGCCAAAGTCATCAACCGTCTTGCCGTCGATCAACAGCACCGTCACGGCTGGGCGAGTAAGCTATGGCCCAACCTGCTGGGTGAGATCGGGATCTACCGGGTCAGCAGCCCGGGCCTGACGGACCATCAGATTGCCGTCTAACCATTTTCAAGGAGGACGAACATGAGTCGTTTGGCTACTTTTTTACTCACCGCGTGCCTGAGCGTCAGCGCTATGGCGGCGGATGTTATCGACGGTAATCGCCAGAAAGAATTCGGCGATATCACGGTGCACTACAACACCCTGACCACCAGTTTCCTGACACCGGAAATGGCCCAGGAAGCCGGGATCGTACGCAGCAAAGAGCTGGGCATGATCAATGTATTCGTGAACAAGGGCGTCGAATCGATAGACGCCACCGTCACCGGCACGATCAAAGACCTGGGCGGCAAGAGCGAGATGCTGACGTTCAAGAAAATCACCCAGAAAGGTTCTACGCTTTACGTCGCCCAGTACCCGGTGCCGCAGCAGGAAACCAAGATTTTCACCATCAACGTTGAAACCGGTGGCAAAGCCCACGGTTTCAGTTTCAACCAGGAACTGTTTCCGGCCGAATGATGAACCTCACACAACTCGTACTCGCCAGCCATAACGCCGGCAAGCTCAAAGAACTCCAGGCCATGCTCGGCGACTCGGTGCAATTGCGCTCGATTGGCGAGTTCAGCCAGGTAGAGCCGGAAGAGACCGGCCTGTCGTTCGTCGAGAATGCCATCCTCAAGGCCCGCAATGCCGCGCGCATTTCCGGCCTGCCGGCACTGGCCGATGATTCGGGCTTGGCCGTGGATTTCCTCGGTGGTGCCCCGGGCATCTACTCGGCGCGTTATGCCGACGGCAAAGGCGACGCGGCCAACAACGCCAAGCTGCTCGACGCCCTCAAGGACGTGCCCGACGCGATGCGCGGCGCACAGTTCGTCTGCGTACTGGCCCTGGTGCGTCACGCCGATGATCCATTGCCGATCCTCTGTGAAGGCCTGTGGCACGGGCGCATCCTGCACGCGGCCAGCGGCGAGCACGGCTTTGGCTACGACCCGCTGTTCTGGGTGCCGGAGCGCAACGTCTCCAGCGCCGAACTGAGCCCGGCCGACAAGAACCAGATCAGCCACCGCGCCCGCGCAATGGATTTGCTGCGCCAGCGTCTGGGCCTGAAATGACTCAGAACACCTCTGCGCAGCCGCTGATCCTCGGTGGCGCGCAAACACCTCGGGCGGCCTTGCCTCACCTGCCGCCCCTGGCGCTGTACATCCACATCCCGTGGTGCGTGCGCAAATGCCCTTACTGCGACTTCAACTCCCACACCGCCAGCAAGGTGCTGCCGGAAGAAGAGTACGTCGACGCATTGCTGGCCGACCTCGATCAGGACCTGCACGCGGTGTATGGCCGTGAGCTGAGTTCGATCTTTTTCGGCGGCGGCACCCCTAGCCTGTTCAGCGCCACTGCGCTGGGCCGGTTGCTCAAGGGCGTAGAAGCGCGCATCCCGTTTGCCAGCGACATCGAGATCACCCTGGAAGCCAACCCCGGCACCTTCGAGCAAGAGAAGTTCGTGGCGTACCGCAAGCTGGGGATCAATCGGCTGTCGATTGGTATCCAGAGTTTCCAGCAGGAAAAACTCGAAGCCCTGGGCCGCATCCACAACGGTGACGAAGCGGTACGTGCCGCCGGCATGGCGCGCCAGGCCGGGTTCGACAACTTCAACCTGGACTTGATGCACGGCTTGCCCGATCAGTCCCTGGACGACGCCCTGAGCGACCTGCGCCAGGCCATTGCCCTCAAGCCCACGCATCTGTCCTGGTATCAACTGACCCTGGAACCCAACACCGTATTCTGGAACCAGCCGCCCGTGCTGCCGGAAGACGACACCCTGTGGGACATTCAGGAAGCCGGCCAGGCGTTGCTCGCCGAACACGGTTACGCCCAGTACGAAGTATCGGCCTACGCCCAACCGGGCCGGCCGGCGCGGCATAACCTGAACTACTGGAGCTTTGGCGACTTTATCGGCATCGGTGCCGGTGCCCACGGCAAGCTCAGCCATCCGGACGGGCGCATCGTGCGCACCTGGAAAACCCGGGCGCCGAAGGACTACCTCAACCCGGCGAAAAATTACCAGGCCGGCGCGAAAGAACTGACCAACGAAGAGTTACCGTTCGAGTTCCTGATGAACGCCCTGCGCCTCACCGACGGCGTCGAAGCCAGGCTTTACGCCGAGCGCACCGGCCTTGAGCTGGCGAGCCTCGATGAAGCCCGCACGGATGCAGAACAAAGTGGCTTAATGCAGGTCGAACCGTCACGCCTGGCGGCCACCGACCGCGGGCAACTCTTTCTCAATGACCTGCTGCAGAAGTTTTTGAGCTGATTGCTCTTAAGGAAATCGAATGGATCTGGTACTCGACCTGCTCGCCACCGTATCCCGCTGGAGCCGTAGCAACCTGTCGGAAATCTCCCTGGCGTTGGTAGGCTGCCTGCTGGTGCTGTTTGGCGCCGACATCAAGGGCTGGATCGAAGCACGACTGGGCAGCATCGCGGGCGCGCTGCGCGTGCCGCTGATGGCACTGGTGTGCATGATCGGCAGCGGCGCGGCACTGATCTACGCCACACCGTGGATTGTTCGGGGCTTAAGCCAGTTCAACAACTACAGCCTGGCACCGGTGTTGTTGGTGGTGCTGGTGTTGATTGGGGTGGTGGCGGATCGCCGCTGACCCAAGGAACGACACAAGCCACTGTAGGAGCGAGCTTGCTCGCGAAGAACGTCAACGATAACGCAGCGCTATCAGGTAGCACGCGTCGCCTGTTGTTTTTTCGCGAGCAAGCTCGCTCCTACAGTGAGTTGCATTTCAAGGTTGTGGCAAGTTACGCCAGCTTCTCGAACTTCAAATCCCAAACCCCATGCCCGAGTCGCTCGCCGCGACGTTCGAACTTGGTGATCGGCCGCTCGGCCGGGCGCGGGACGCATTTGCCGTCTTCCGCCAGGTTGCGGTAGCCAGGGGCGACGTTCATCACTTCCAGCATGTATTCGGCATACGGTTCCCAGTCGGTGGCCATGTGCAGGATGCCGCCCACTTTCAGCTTGCTGCGCACCAGTTCCGCGAAGGAAGCCTGGACGATACGGCGCTTGTGGTGACGGCTCTTGTGCCATGGGTCCGGGAAGAACAGCATCAGGCGGTCAAGGCTGTTGTCGGCGATGCAGCGGTTGAGCACTTCGATCGCGTCGCAGTCGTAGACCCGCAGGTTGGTCAGGCCCTGAGTCAGCACGCCGTTCAGCAGCGCGCCAACACCCGGACGGTGTACTTCAACCCCGATAAAATCCTGCTCCGGCGAAGCCGCAGCCATTTCCAGCAGGGAATGGCCCATGCCGAAGCCGATTTCCAGGGAACGTGGCGCCGAGCGGCCGAACACCTGGTCGTAATCCACCGGTGCGTCCACCAGCGGCAGGACGAACAGCGGCGTGCCCTGCTCCAGGCCTTTTTGCTGGCCTTCGGTCATGCGACCGGCGCGCATCACAAAACTCTTGATGCGGCGGTGCTTGGACTCGTCGCCTTCTTCCAGGATGTTCGGCGTTTCGTTTGATTCAGTCATCAATGGCTCTTACTTGATCAGACCATCCAGCGGCGAGGAGGCGCTGGCGTAAAGTTTTTTCGGCATGCGCCCGGCGAGGTACGCCAGGCGGCCGGCGACGATCGCGTGTTGCATGGCTTCAGCCATCATGATCGGTTGCTGCGCATGGGCGATGGCCGAGTTCATCAGCACCGCATCGCAACCCAGTTCCATGGCGATGGTGGCGTCGGAGGCAGTACCCACGCCCGCATCCACCAGCACCGGGATCTTGGCTTCTTCGAGGATGATCTGCAGGTTGTACGGATTGCAGATACCCAAACCGGAACCGATCAGGCCGGCCAGCGGCATCACGGCGATGCAGCCGATTTCGGCCAGTTGGCGGGCGATGATCGGGTCGTCGCTGGTGTAGACCATCACGTCGAAACCTTCCTTGACCAGGGTTTCGGCGGCCTTGAGGGTTTCGATCACGTTGGGGAACAGGGTTTTCTGGTCGGCCAGTACTTCCAGCTTCACCAGGTTGTGGCCGTCGAGCAACTCACGGGCCAGGCGGCAGGTGCGCACGGCTTCGATGGCGTCGTAGCAACCGGCGGTGTTCGGCAAGAAGGTGTAGCGATCCGGCGACAGCACTTCGAGCAGGTTCGGCTCGCCCTCGATCTGACCGAGGTTGGTGCGGCGCACGGCGAAAGTAACGATCTCGGCACCCGAGGCTTCGATGGCCAGGCGGGTTTCTTCCATGTCGCGGTACTTGCCGGTACCGACCAGCAAACGGGACTGGTAGGTACGACCGGCCAGGACAAAAGGCTTGTCGCTACGAACGATGCTCATGGGAAATCCTCGAGTTGGGGTGAGGTTCTGCAGAATGCGGTTTGGCGCTCTTGAGCGCCGGGCGGCTAGCCGCCGCCGATGGCGTGGACCACTTCGACCTGGTCACCTTCGGTGAGCGCGGTCTCGGCGTGCTGGCTACGCGGGACGATATCCTGGTTGAGCTCCACTGCGACGCGACGCCCGGTCAAATCCAGACGGGTCAGCAGGGCCGAAACGGTTTCACCGTCGGGCAGTTCAAAGGATTCGCCGTTCAACTGAATGCGCATGCCACGGGCCGCCATCGTTTTTAGGGGCCAGCATTCTAGCGTGATCGGCGCTGATGACCCAAGCCCTCCGGTCAGCAACCTATGACAGGCTTCAAGCGGCTTGAAGGCGCCAGGCCGCGAGTCCCAGGAAAAACCAGCCCAGCAGGAACGCAAGGCCACCGAACGGGGTGATGATGCCGAGCTTGCTGATGCCGGTCATGGTCAGCACATACAGGCTGCCGGAGAACAGCAGAATGCCCACGGCAAAGGACACGCCCGCCCACGTCACCAGTCGACCGGGAATGTGCACCGCCAGCAATGCCACGCCGAACAGCGCCAGGGTGTGCACCAGTTGGTAGGTCACGCCGGTGTGGAAAATCGCCAGGTATTCGGCGCTCAGGCGGTTTTTCAGGCCGTGGGCGGCAAACGCGCCCAAGGCAACGCCGGTGAAACCGAAAAAGGCAGCCAGCATCAGAAAGCCACGCAACATGAGGAACTCCAGTCAGACTCAGTGGACAGGGTCTGTATAATGGCCCGCTCAACGGGTTCGGCCAAGCCATCTCTATGCTGCATCTTCTCTTCAAGCGTGCTCTCAAAGCCCTCAAGTGGTTTGCCATCGGCAGTGTGCTGCTGGTGCTGCTGTTCCGTTTCGTGCCGCCTCCGGGCACCGCGTTGATGGTTGAGCGCAAGGTCGAGTCCTGGGTCGACGGCGAGCCGATTGACGTACAGCGCACGTGGGTGCCGTGGGATCAGATCTCCGACGAGCTTAAAGTGGCGGTGATGGCGGGTGAAGACCAGCGCTTCCCGCAGCATTGGGGCTTTGATTTTGGCGCGATCCAGGCGGCATTGCTGCATAACGAGCGCGGCGGTTCGATTCGTGGCGCCAGTACGTTGAGCCAGCAGGTGTCGAAGAACCTGTTTTTGTGGACCGGCCGCAGCTATTTCCGCAAGGGCCTGGAAGCCTGGTTTACCGGGCTGATCGAGATTTTATGGCCCAAGCAGCGGATTCTTGAGGTGTACCTCAACAGCGTGGAGTGGGATGAAGGCGTGTTCGGCGCAGAAGCGGCGGCGCGGCATCATTTTGGGGTGAGTGCCAAGGCGCTGACCCGCCAGCAGGCCAGCTATCTGGCTGCGGTGCTGCCTAACCCGCGGGTGTGGAGTGCCAGTCATCCAACGTCATATGTGGCGCGACGGGCTGCCTGGATTCGGCAGCAGATGAGCCAGTTGGGTGGCGACAGCTACCTGAATGAGCTGAACAACTCGCGCAAGGCGCCTTGGGCTGACTGACACCCCATAAAACAAAAGTGGGAGCGGGCTTGCTCGCGAAGGCGGTGTGCCAGTCAATATCTTA
>NZ_JAXCIS010000017.1:0-48780 GCF_034044025.1 Pseudomonas sp. SED1 | reverse complement strand
GTAGCCGTTACCTAAATAACGGATATGCCCCCCTGGATCCTGACAACCCCCGCCGCACTCGTTCAGCGAACGACATGGAGCTTCAACCCGCGCAACAACAACTCCAACCCATGCAAGGCTTCTTCCAGCCGCGCCCCCGGGTCTCCATCCTGAACGATCCACAGCGATGCGCTTACCAGGCTGCCATTGATCAGCCTCGCCAGCGCCTGGCTGCACGCCTGCTCGACGAGGCCCGCCTGCATCAGGTCATCGAGCAAACGGCGCAGCGAGTCCACGCATTGCTGCTGGTCAGTTGCGCCCAGCACTGCCGGGGCATCCTGCAATACGATGCGCTGGACCTCGGGATCCTGAGCCATGCGCAAATAAACTCGGCAGCGCTCGCAAAACCCTTCCCAAGGATTAACGGCCTGTTCCGAGATACGCTGCAGGCTCGCGTCCATTTCACCGTCCAACTGCGCAACCACCGCCGCCAGCAAGCCTTTCTTGTCGCCAAAATGATGGTACAACGCTCCCCGGGTCAGGCCGGCGCGCGCGGTGAAATCGTCCATCGACGTTTGGGCGTAACCTTGCGTGGCGAAGGCCTGGCGGGCGCTGGCGATCAGGCGGGCGCGGGTGTCTTCGATCATGTCGGCACGGGCTCGGCTCATGGGTAAGGCTCGCAATAGGTGATTGACATACGGTGCGTATGTTACGCATGATTTATCACATACGCACCGTATGTATTTTGCCCCGAATACTTCGAATAGCAAGTTTCAGGGTGCTCAGGAAGAGGTTACACACATGGCAAACCCCTACGCCGAGCTGTTCCAGGCGCCAGGTTCCAGGGCTTTTGTATTGGCGGGCATGCTCGCCCGCATGCCGATCTCCATGACCGGCATCGGCTTGATCACCATGCTGTCGCAAGTGCACGGCGGTTACGGTTTGGCCGGTGCGGTGACGGCCACCTTCGCACTGGCCACCGCGTTTTGCGCGCCCCAGGTCTCACGGCTGGTAGACCGCTACGGCCAGGGCCGGGTGTTGCCGGTGGCTGCTTCCATCGGCGGCGGCGCGCTGTTGCTGCTGTTGCTCTGCACCCGCTTGCAGGCGCCGACGTGGACGCTGTTCATCTTCGCCGCCCTGGCCGGTTGCATGCCCAACATGTCGGCCATGGTGCGGGCGCGCTGGACCGAGTTGTATCGCGGTCAGCCCAAGTTGCAAACCGCGTTTGCCCTGGAGTCGGTGCTCGATGAGGTGGTGTTCATTGTCGGCCCGCCGGTTTCGGTGGGCTTGTGTGTGCTGCTGTTTCCCGAAGCGGGGCCGTTAATTGCGGCACTGTTTTTGGCAGTGGGCGTGACCGCCTTTGTGCTGCAACGCCAGACCGAACCACCGGTGCATGAACACCACGCCGAACACGGCCGTTGGCTGATCGCCTCGCCCTCGGTGTTGATCCTGATGGTGCTGTTGATGGCCATGGGCGTCATCGTCGGCGTGGTGGATGTGGTCAGCGTCGCCTTCGCCCAGCATCAAGGCCAGCCAGCCGCCGCGAGCATTGTGCTGTCGGTGTACGCCATCGGTTCGTGCCTGGCCGGGCTGGCGTTTGGCGCGCTCAAGTTGAAAGCACCGCTGCCGCGCCAGTTCCTGTACTGCGGCGTGGCGACGGCGATCACCACGTTGCCGTTGCTGCTGGTGACGAACATTCCCGGGTTGGCGGCGGCGATCTTCATCTCCGGGCTGTTCTTCGCCCCGACATTGATCGTGTCCATGGCCCTGGTGGAGCAAATCGTCCCGCCGAGCCGTTTGACCGAAGGCATGACCTGGCTGATCACCGGCCTGAGCATCGGCGTGGCCATTGGCGCCGCCAGTTCCGGCTGGATGATCGACAACTTCGGCGCCCCCAGCGGGTTCTGGGTGGCGCTGGCGGCGGGGGCGGTGGTGCTTGGGGCGGCGGTGTTGGGGTATCGGCGGTTGGGCTGATTACCCTGCAACGAGTGCGCCGCGATGTTGCAGGAATTCGTTCAGCGCTTGCCGCGTGAGGTCGTTCAGCGTGACTTTTTGCCGGGTCGCCGCGAGGGCGGCGGCTAAATGGAGGTCGTGGCCGACACGGACGTTGAACGAGCCCTTGCAGGGCTTTTCCGGTGTTTGCCCAAGGCCTTCGCAGGTCGCGATATAGTCGTCTACCGCGTTGCAAAAGGCCGCGTCCAGTTCGGCGACGGTTTTACCCTCATAGCTGACCAGTGCCTTGATGAAAAGCAGCTTTCCGAACAGGCAATTGTCTTCGATGCTGGCTTCGATGGAGCCGATGTAGCCTTTGTGTTTCAGCTGATTGTTCACTGAATCAGTTCTCCTGATTTCAATTGTTCGATGATTTGGCGCCGAATGTAGTGTTTCAGTTCGTTGCCGGGGTGAGGCTTGTGCAGGGTGATCATTGCACAGGGGTCGCCCTTGTCGAACCTGACCCGGCTACCCGCCCCTTCGATTTGCGTGTAGCCCAGGCGCCCCAGCAGCGTGACGAGTTCGGGCCAGGTAAACGCTGATTGCTCATTGAGCAGTTTGGCCAGCAGCTTTTCATTTTTCGACACGGCGATCCTTGCCTGTAACTAAATGTAGTTGCAATTGATGGGTTGAGTCAATGATAGGACAGCCTCGCCGAGCCACTCGGTGTTTGATGTAACCCTTGATGACACTGCTGCCTGCGCAACAAATCCCCCGCTAATTTTTCCCCTCCGGATTCGTTTTATAGGGACGACGTGCCTTTGGAGCCGAGCCACATGAACGTACTGCTGGAATTCAATGCCTTCCCTTTGTTGAGTGAGCGGGGCAGCTTGCCATTGTTGATTGAGGCCCCGGAGCCTGGTCTCGGATTGATGGATGTGTTCAATGAGCTTCAACCGCTGGTTGAACAGCATCTGCCGCAGGCGGGTGGCATCCTGTTTCGCGGCTTTGAGGTGGGCGGTGTGGACGAGTTTCGCCAGTTTGCTCAGGCATTTGGTCATCCGTTGCTCAATTACGAGTTTGGCTCCACACCGCGCAGCAATGTCACCCAAGGCGTCTACACCTCGACCGAATACCCTGCGCATCAGAGCATTCCGTTGCACAACGAGCAGGCCTACACCCTCGAGTGGCCAATGAAAATCTGGTTCTACAGCGTGATTGCCGCGCAGACCGGCGGTGAAACGCCGATTGCCGATAGTCGGGAGGTGTACCGCCGAATGCCGGAGTATGTTCGCCAGCGTTTTATCGAGAAGGGCCTGATGTATGTGCGCAATTATGGCAATGGCCTGGATGTGGGATGGGAGCAGGTATTCAACACCGAAGATCGGGGTGTGGTAGAGGCCTATTGCCAAGCGCACGCCATCGAGTGGGAGTGGAAAGACGATGGCGAGCTGCGCACGCGCCAGACCTGCCAGGCGGTGGCCCGGCACCCGTCGACCGGCGATTGGGTGTGGTTCAATCAGGCGCACTTGTTCCATGTCTCCAACCTGCCGGACGAGGTGCGGGAAACCTTGCTGGACATCGTCGATGAAGAGGACCTGCCCCGTAACGTTTATTACGGTGACGGCTCGCCCATCGAGGCCGAGGTGCTGGACGAGGTGCGTCGGGTACTGGACGAGTGCGCTATCCGTTTTCCCTGGCAGGCGGGGGATGTGCTGATGCTCGACAACATGCTCGCCGCTCATGCGCGTTCGCCCTTTACCGGGCCCCGGAAGGTGGTCGTGGCGATGGCACAAGGTTATAGCGAGCAACCTCGCTGAACCCTTACTTGGCGAGCCCAGGCGCAGCGCCCAACGGCGTTGCGTGCAGGTGATCGGCCTGCGGCTTTCCTGGCTAAATTAGCCTCTCCCTTGCTCGTTCTACTGGAAACGCCTTGGCCCGCAGGCCAGGCCGCAGATCAGTAAGGACGGAATGCATGAACGCTCAAGATTCACTTAGACTCGCTCGTCGTTTTATCGAGTTGCCTGCGCCGAAGCGGCATTTGTTTCTTGAGGCCTTGAAAGCGGAGAACGTCGACTTTTCGCTTTTTCCCATTGCGTCCGATGTGCAGGTGGCGGAGCGGGACGCCTTGTCCTATGCGCAACAGCGTATGTGGTTTGCCTGGCAATTGGACCCGCGTGGCAGTGCCTACAATCTGCCCATGGCCGTGACGTTGCTGGGTGAGGTGGATCAGCAAGCGTTGCAGCAGGCTGTCGATAGTCTGCTGGACCGTCACGAAACCTTGCGTACGGTGTTTCGCGAGCAGGATGACCAGGTGCTTCAGCACGTCCTTGATGCCGGGGAGGTCAGGGTCGAATTCATCGACTTTTCAGCGTTCGAAGACGCTGAGCGCGACGGGCGGATCGACACAGTCACCCGTGCCGAAGCCCTTGCACCGTTCGATCTGATTCAAGGGCCTTTGCTGCGTATCAAGTTGCTGAAGAAAAACCATGACGAACACCTGTTGCTGGTGACGTTGCACCACATCGTCGCCGATGGTTGGTCGATGGGGGTTCTGATCGATGAACTGGTGCGGCTCTACGATGCTGCCAGTTCGGGTGAAACGGCAACGTTGCCGGCCTTGCCCATTCAGTACCGCGATTACGCACTGTGGCAGCGCAGTTGGCTGGAAGCGGGTGAGCAGGCACGGCAACTGACGTATTGGCTGGACAAGCTCGGTGACGAGCATCCGGTCCTCGAATTACCGGCCGACCGTCCACGGCCTGCGGTGCCGGGGCATCGTGGCGAGCAGTACGCCGTGGATATCGATCCGCAATTGGCAGCCCAACTGAGGGGTGTCGCCAGAAAACACAATGTCACCCTGTTTATGCTGATGCTGGCTTCCTTCAGTGTGTTGTTGTACCGCTACAGCGGGCAAAACATTCAGCGCGTCGGGGTGCCGGTTGCCAATCGGCAGCGTACTGAGGTCGAGGGGTTGATCGGGTGTTTTATCAATACCCAAGTGCTGCACACCCACATTGACCCATTGATCGATACGGCTGAGCTGTTGCGCCGGGTCAAGGCCAGCGCGCTGGAGGCACAGTCCTTTCAGGACCTGCCGTTCGAGAAACTGGTGGAGGTGCTCAACCTTGACCGCAGCACCGCCCACAGTCCTTTGTTCCAAGTGTTGTTCAACCACCAGGCGAACGTGACGGACGTCCAGACCATCAAGACCCGCTCCGGGCTGGTGCTGGAAAAATCCCCTCTGCCCAAGACCACGGCGCGCTTCGACCTGGCCCTCGATACCGTTGAAAGTGACGGGCAGTTGCAGGCGGCGTTTACCTTTGCTGTCGACCTGTTTGACCGGGCGACCATTGCCCGTCTGGCTGAGCATTGGGTGCAGGTGCTGCGGGGCCTGGCGCAGGAAACCGTACTGCCCATCGGTGAATGGCCCTTGGGTGATCAATTGCGGCCTCAGGACGGGCTTACCGTCGAGCCGGACACCTGCGTGCACAGCCTGATTGAACAGGTTGCCCGGGATTTTCCCGAGCGTGTGGCAGCGGTCCATGAGGGCCACACCATCAGCTACGGCGAGCTGAACCGCCAGGCCGGGCAGTTGCAGCAGCAGTTGCAGGCGGCAGGGGTTGTGCCTGAGCAGGCAGTGGGTGTGGTGGCCGACCGGTCACCGGGCATGCTGGTGGGCATGCTGGCGATCCTCAAGTGCGGTGCAGCCTATGTGCCCCTTGAGCCTGACCAGCCGGCCCAGCGCCTGGCCTTTATGCTTGAAGATGCGGGCATTGTTCACGTCCTCGCCCCCTCGAATTGGGCGCAAACGTTGCCGGTGGGCATACAGTCGATCGCCTTCGACCGCATCGCGGATCTGCCGGGTACGGCACCTTGCGTTGAGGTTGCGCCGGGTAATCTGGCTTACATCATCTACACCTCCGGCACCACTGGCACGCCCAAGGGGGTCGCGGTCTCCCATGGTGCGCTGGTCAACTACGTGCAGGCTGTTTCACGGCGCTTGCCGATGGCCGACATCCAGAACCTGGCGATGACTTCCACCCCGGCTGCGGACCTTGGGCACACGGTGTTTTACGGTGCGCTGTGCAATGGCAAGACTGTGCACCTGTTGAGCAAGGAACGGGTGCTGGATGCGGATGCATTTGCGACCTACATGACCGAACACCGGATCGATGCGCTGAAGATCGTACCGTCGCACCTGGACGCCATGCTTTCGGCCAGTGGCAGCGGTGCAGTGTTGCCCCGCGAGTGCCTGGTTCTCGGTGGCGAAGCCTGCTCCGAGGCTTTGCTGTCGCGGATTGCCGGGTTTTCTCCAGCGCTTGCGGTCATCAATCACTACGGGCCGACCGAAGGTACGGTGGGGGCGCTGACGGCGCCGCTGGTCGCCGGGCAACCGCTTCATTTGGGTGACCCGCTGGACAGCGTGCGGGTACAGGTACTGGACGCGAGCCTGCTGCCAACACTCGGCGGCGCCAAGGGTGAATTGCACATCGCGGGCGTTGGCCTCGCGCGCGGTTACGTTGCTCATCCGGGGCTGACGGCCGAGCGCTTCGTGCCGGACCCGAATGGCCCGGCGGGCTCACGGATGTATCGCACCGGCGACTTTGTGCGGCGTGACCCGACTGGCGCTTTGCGGTTTATCGGGCGCATGGACCATCAGGTGAAAATTCGTGGCTATCGGGTCGAGCCTGGCGAAGTCGAGCAGCGTCTGCAAGCGCTGCCGGGCGTCAGGAAGGCGCTGGTCCGGGTCACTGGTGTGCCCGATGCGTTGCAATTGGTTGCGTACGTGGTTGCCAGCCAGGCGCCACAGGACGAGGCGGCCCTGAAAGCTTCAGGCGTCGAGCTGCAACAGGCGCTCAGGGGCTTTATGCCCGAGCACATGATCCCTGGGCAGATCGTTTTTCTTGATGAAATGCCCCTCACTGCCAACGGTAAGGTCGACGCCAGCCGTTTGCCGGCCCCAGGCGCTGCGGGTGATGAGCGGCAGTACGAGGCACCCGTCACCGACCATGAAAAACTCATGGCCAGCATCTGGGCAGAGGTGCTCGGGGTCAAGCGTGTGGGGTTGGCCGACAACTTCTTTGCCTTGGGCGGACACTCGTTGCTGGCCACGCAAATCGTCTCCCGGGCGCGCCGCCAGTTGGGCCTGGATATCCCGTTGCGATTGCTGTTCGACACCGCGGACTTGCGCAGTTTCTGCGCCGAGATCACCGGCCAGGCCGGCGCGGATGACGCGCCGTTTCGAATCCTTGATCGCCAGCAGAACCTTGCGGTGTCTCATGCCCAGCACCGGCAATGGTTGTTCTGGAAAATTCACCCGCAGAGCTCGGCCTACAACACGCCAATGGCCGTGCGAGTCAGCGGTTCCCTGGACAAGCTGGCGCTGCGCGCGGCATTCGATGCGCTGGTGGCACGCCATGAAAGCCTGCGCACGGTGTTTGTCGAAGAGCAGGGCGTGCCCTGTCTGAAAGTCCTGCCGAGCCTTTCGGTGCCCCTCGCCGAGGAATGCATCGGTGCGTTGCAGGGCCAGGCTTTGGAGCTCAAGTTGCAGGAGGAGATCCAGCGCCCCTTTGACCTGGCGAACGGCCCGTTGCTGCGTATCAAACTGCTGCAAGTCGGGGCCGAGGAGCATTTGCTGTTGCTGACGCTGCACCACATCGTTTCCGATGGCTGGTCCATGAGTGTGATGGTGCGTGAGTGCATCGCCAGCTACAACGCCCGGGTTTCGGGGCAGGCACCTGTCGCGCTTGCGCCGCTGGCTGTGCAATACGCGGACTATGCCACGTGGCAGCGCGAGCGCCTCAACGACGGGCAGATGCAGGCCCAACTGGGCTACTGGAAAGCCCGCCTGGAAGATGACTTCAGCGTGCTGGAGCTGCCCGCCGACCGCGTTCGGCCGCAGGTCCAGAGCTACCGCGGCGGGCGCATCGACGTGCGCCTGCCCGCTGAGCTGGCGGCCGGTTTGCGCCGCTTGGCGGTGAGCGCCAATGCCACCTTGTTCCACATTTTCCTGGCTTCTTTCGGCTTGCTGCTGGCGCGTTACAGTGCCACTGAAAAGATCAACGTCGGTGTGCCGGTGACCAACCGCAACCGCCTGGAACTGGAAGGCCTGATTGGCTTTTTCGTCAACACCCTGGTGGTGCGGGTCGGGGTGGATTTTACCGCGACCTTCAATCAGCTACTGGCCCAGGTCAAGGAAACCAGCCTGCAGGCCCAGGCCAACAAAGACATCCCCTTCGACGTGCT
The DNA here is from genome assembly GCF_034044025.1 of Pseudomonas sp. SED1. NCBI lineage: Bacteria > Pseudomonadati > Pseudomonadota > Gammaproteobacteria > Pseudomonadales > Pseudomonadaceae > Pseudomonas > Pseudomonas sp. SED1. The sequence continues at coordinate 40,620 of NZ_JAXCIS010000017.1, read as the reverse complement.
GGTGGAGGAGTTGGCGCCGGAGCGTGGCCTTGGCCATAACCCGTTGTTCCAGGTGATGTACAACCACATGCGTGACCTGGGCGAACAGGTCACCGGGCAGAGCCTGATCGGTGCGGATGTGCAGGAACTCGACCTGATCGAAGGCACCTCGCAGTTCGATTTGTCGCTCGATACCGTGGAGCGTTCGGACGGTGTACTGGCGACGTTCGTGTATGCCAGTGATCTGTTTGACCACGCCCGCATCGAACGCATGGCTGAACATTGGTTGAACCTGTTGCACGCCCTGGCTGCACAACCCCAAGTGAGCGTCGACCGGTTACCGTTGTTCTCGCCGCAGGAGCAGGTACGCCTTGAGCGCGACTGGTGCCAGGGTGCACAGACCACCCACTTGGCCGATACCGCGGTGGCGCGCCTGTTCGAAGCGCGTGTGCACGAGCAGCCCCAGGCACCGGCGCTGCTGATGGGTGATGAGCAACTGAGCTACGCCGAGCTGAATCGCCAGGCCAACCGCCTGGCCCATAAGCTGCGTGAACTGGGTGTGGGGCCGGAAGTGTTGGTTGGGGTTGCCGTTGAGCGCAGCCTGGACATGGTGATCGGCCTGCTGGCCATCCTCAAGGCCGGCGGCGCCTACGTACCGCTGGACCCGGACTATCCCCGTGAGCGCCTGGCCTACATGATGGAAGACAGCGCGATTGTCCTGCTGCTGACCCAGACGGCCCTGCAGTCCCGGCTGCCGATTCCGCCGGGGCTGCCCAGCCTGTGCCTCGACCAGCCGGACGACTGGCTCGCCGCCTACAGCGCCGACAACCTGGCCGTGCCTGTTGACCCGCAGTCCCTGGCGTATGTGATGTACACCTCGGGTTCCACCGGGCGGCCCAAGGGCGTGGCGATTAATCAGGGCTCCCTGAGCCTGCACGCCCAGGTATCGCTGGGGTTCTTCAACCTGTCGGCGAGCGACCGGATCCTGCAATTCGCCACCTTCAACTTCGATGGGTTTGTCGAGCAGTTGTACCCCGCACTCACGTGCGGCGCCTCGGTGGTGATACGCGGGCCGGCGTTGTGGGACAGCGGAACGTTCTACCGTGAATTGATCGACAAGGACATCAGCGTGGTCGACCTGACCACTGCCTACTGGTTCATGTTGGCCAAGGACTTCGCCGCCAAGGGGCCGCGCGATTACGGGCGCCTGCACCAGTTGCACGCAGGTGGCGAAGCCATGCCGCCGGAGGGTGTCGTGGCGTGGAAACAGGCAGGCCTGGGCCATGTACGGTTGCTCAATACCTATGGGCCGACCGAAGCCACCGTTACTGTCACCGCTCATGACTGCACGGCGTTCGCGGCGCCAGACAGTTCGGCACCGCCGGCGTTGATGCCTATCGGCAAGGCCTTGGGCGGGCGCTCGATTTACCTGTTGGATAACGGTGCGGCCCTGACCGCTCCCGGCGCTATTGGTGAGCTGCAGATCGGCGGCGGCCTGTTGGCGCGCGGCTACCACAATCGCCCTGCGCTGACGGCGGAACGTTTTATCCCCGACCCGTTCAGCGAACATCCTGGAGGTCGCCTGTACCGCACGGGCGACCTGGCACGCTACGTTGAAGACGGCGTAATCGAATACGTCGGCCGCATTGATCATCAGGTGAAGATTCGTGGCTTTCGCATCGAACTCGGGGAAATCAGTGCGCGGCTGTTGGAGCACCCGGCGCTGGGCGACGCCTTGGTCATCGATATCGATGGCGTGCTCGGCAAGCAACTGGTGGGCTACCTGGTGCCGACCGATGCGGCCATCCTGCATGCCGACGCCGAGGTCCAGGCCGCGTTGCTGGGGCGCATTCGCGAGGACTTGAGAAGCAGCCTGCCGGACTACATGGTGCCCGCGCACCTGATGTGGATGGCCGAGCTGCCCCTGACCCCCAACGGCAAGCTCGACCGCAAGGCCTTGCCGGCCCCGGATGCCCGTCAGATGCAGGCCCATTACGTGGCCCCGGCCACGGAGCTTGAGCAACAACTGTGTGACATCTGGGCCACGGTGCTGCGCATCGAGCGGGTCGGCATGCACGACAACTTCTTTGAGCTGGGCGGCCACTCCTTGCTGGCGGCCCAGGCGATTTCCCGAATCAACACCCAACTGGGCATCGATATGCCAATTCGCCAGATCTTCGAGACACCTGTCTTGAGTGAGTTTTCACGAACCCTGGAAAGTGCCGGCCAATCGCTGACTGAAGCGGGCTTGTCCGATATCGAGCAACTGATGAACGAAATGACGGAGGCTTGAACATGGATAAGACTACAGCTGAACGGATTGCCAAGCGCTTCGTTGGCCTGCCACTGGAGCAGCGCCGCCAGATCCTGGAAAAAATGCAGGCCACCGGCCAGAGCTTCAAGCTGTTGCCGATTGCGGCTACCCGTCATGACGTGGCACGCATCCCGCTGTCGTATGCGCAACAGCGCATGATGTTCCTGTGGCAACTGGAACCCGACAGCTCCTTCTACAACATCCCGATGGCCGTGAGCCTCAAGGGCGAGCTGAGCCTCGACGCGTTGAACCAGGCGTTAAGCCAACTGGTGCAGCGCCACGAAACCCTGCGGACGCGCCTGGTCTCTCAGGACGGCGAGTTTTACCAGGAGATCCTCGAACACCCAAGCGTTGTCCTGGAACACGAAGCTGTGGACGACCGTGCAACGCTCGACACCCTGGTCAAGCAGGAGCTGAGCCGGCCGTTCGATCTGCTCAACGACCCGCTGCTGCGGGTCAAACTGTTCCGCCTGGAGGCGCACGAGCATGTGTTGACGGTGTGCATGCACCATATCGTCAGTGACGGCTGGTCCAGCGAACTGATGGTCGAGACCTTCGTGCAGTGCTATGACAGCCTGGTGACCGGGCAGGCGATAAACCTGCCGCCGTTGCCGATCCAATACGCCGACTACGCCATCTGGCAGCGCGCCTGGCTGGAAGCGGGCGAGGGCGAGCGTCAGTTGCAGTATTGGCAACAGCAACTGGGCAGTGAGCAACCGGTGCTTGAGTTGCCTCTGGACCATCCGCGTCCAGCCCAGGCCAGCTACAAGGGCGCGGTGCTGCGGGCGGATATTGCGCCGGCCTTGTCGGCAAGCCTCAAGGCGCTGGCGCAGAAAAACGGCCAGACCCTGTTCATGCTGATGCTCTCGGCATTGGCCGTGGTGCTGTCGCGTTACAGCGGGCAGTCAGATATCCGCATCGGCGTGCCGAACGCCGGGCGCAATCGCAAGGACCTGGAGGGGCTGATCGGCTTCTTCATCAACACCCAGGTCATGCGGGTTCAGGTCGATGAATACACCACCTTCCAGGCGCTGCTTGAGCAGGTAAAACACGTGGTGGGGGGCGCACAATCCCATCAGGAATTGCCATTCGAGCAACTGGTGGATGCCCTGGCGCCGGAGCGCAACCTGAGCCACAACCCGCTGTTCCAGTTCAAGCTCAACCAAAACGTCGCGGGCGAAGCCAGCAGCGCAGGCGCGCGCAAGACGCTGAGCGGGTTGAGCGTCGAAGAGTTCCCCTTGAGCGGTGCTGACGCACGTTTTGACCTGGCGTTTGACTTCAGCGATAGCCCGAACGGTATCGAGGCCTGGTTCACCTACGCTACAGACTTGTTCGAAGCGCCGACCATTGCGCGTATCGCCCAGTCATTGCAGCAGTTGCTGCAGCAATTGGCACAGGCCCCGGACAGTCGCTTGCTCGACCATCCACCCGCCGCCCCGGCTTCCCTGGAAGGTGACGTGCTCGCGTTTGCGCACACCGATTTTCTCAGCCTGTGGCAGCAATCGCTGGAAATGGCGGGTGACACGCCAGCGGTGCGGTGTGGCAACCAAATGCTCACTTACCCGCAGCTGGAGCGCCAGTCGAACCAGTTGGCGGCTTACCTGCGTCAGCAGCAGATCGGCGCCGGCAGCCTGGTTGCCTTGTGCCAGGAGCGCTCCGTTGAGTGGGTCATCAGCATTCTTGCGGTGCTGAAAACCGGTGCGGCCTTCTTGCCGCTGGACGGCGCCCAGCCAACCGAACGCCTGCAAACGCTATTGGTCGACAGCGCTGCGGCCTTGCTGATTCGTCCTTCTGGCGATGAGCGGTTGGCGCAACTGGACGCCTGCCCGGTATTGGCCTTCGAACCGGCTACCTGGAGTCACTGCAATGAAGCGGCCGTGAGCCGCGACGTATTGCCGCAGCACACCGCCTATGTGATCTACACCTCGGGCTCCACCGGCCAACCCAAGGGCGTGGTACTCAGCCACCAAATGCTGGCCAACTATGTGCAAGGTGTCCTGGAGCGCTTGCAGGTACCGGCGGGGGCGAGCATGGCCATGGCATCGACCGTGGCGGCGGATTTGGGTCACACCATGCTGTTTGGCGCACTGGCCAGCGGCCGGCTGTTGCACCTGCTGACCAAGGACCATGCTTTCGACCCGGACAGTTTTGCCAGCTACATGAACGAGCATCAGGTGGATGTGCTGAAAATTGTGCCCAGTCACTTGCAGGGGCTGCTGCAGGCCGCCGACGCGGGTGCTGTGCTGCCTCGGCGCCTGCTGATTGTCGGTGGCGAGGCGTGCCCTTGGTCATTGGTCGACAAGGTGCGTCAACTGCATCCGGATTGCCGCGTGGTCAACCATTACGGGCCAACGGAAACCACCGTGGGGATTCTCAGTCATGAAGTGCTGGAAAACCTCGAGGGTTATCGCACCGTGCCGGTGGGCCGGCCGCTGGCCAACAGCCGGGTGCGGGTGCTGGATAGTGGGTTGAACCCCGTGCCTGAACGGGTGGCGGGTGAGTTGTACCTGGGCGGGCAGGGCGTTGCCCAGGGTTACCTGGGCCGTGCGGCACTGACCGCCGAGCGTTTTGTGCCAGACCCGCAGGCGCGTCACGGCGAGCGCCTGTATCGGGCAGGCGACCGGGCACGTGTCGAACAGGGCCGGGTGGAGTTTTTGGGCCGTGCCGATGAGCAAGTCAAAATTCGCGGTTACCGGGTTGAGCCTGGGGAAATCGCCGAGCTGTTACGCACCCTCGAGGGTGTGCAGGATGCGGTGGTCCTGGCGCAAGCCCTGGAAAGTGATCCGAGCCGTCTGCAACTGGTGGCTTACTGCGTGGCGGCCCCCGACATCAATGCTGCAACACTGGCCCCGCAGTTGCAGGCACGCTTGCCGGACTACATGGTCCCGGCCCATATCCTGCTGCTCGAGCGCTTGCCGCTGACCCTCAATGGCAAGCTCGACAAGCGTGCCTTGCCCCAGCCTGAAGTGGTCAGTCGCGAGTACGTGGCACCGGTGGGCGAGATTGAAGAGAAGCTCGCGAGTGTGTGGGCCGATGTGCTCAAGCTTGAGCAGGTGGGCACCACGGATAACTTCTTCGCGTTGGGCGGCGATTCAATCCTCAGCCTGCAAATCATTGCCCGGGCCAAACGCCAGGGCATCAAGATCACCCCTAAGCAACTGTTCGAAAAGCAGACCGTTGGTCTGTTGGCGCAAGTGGCCAAACGGGTTGAGGAAAAACCTCGCACCACGGCACCACAGCCGGTGCAGGAAGCAAATGGCAGGGTCCCGTTGTTGCCGATTCAGGCGCGGTTTTTCCAGACGCCTGTCGATCAGCGGCAGCGCTGGAACCAGTCAGTGCTGCTGACCCCCGCCGAACGCCTGGCCCCGGCTGCCCTGGAAACCGCATTGCAAGCGCTGGTGCAGGCCCATGACGCGTTGCGCATGAGTTTCAGCGAACAGCAAGGCCAATGGCGTGCGGAACTCCGGGCCCGTGCGCCTCAGCCTATCCTTTGGCAAAACACCCTGGATGACCTTGCGCACCTGCCCAATGCAGCCGATGAAGCCCAAGGCAGCCTCGACCTGAACGAGGGCCCGTTGGTGCGCGCGGTGCTGTTCGATCTGCCGGACGGCCAGCAACGTGTGCTGCTGGTGATTCACCATCTGGTGGTGGACGGTGTTTCCTGGCGCGTGCTGCTGGAGGACCTGCAAACCGCCTATCGACAGGCTGACCAGGGCGTCGCCATCACCCTGGACGCCAAGACCAGTTCGCTCAAACTGTGGGCCGCGAATCTGCAGCGCTATGCCGGCGAGGAAGCCCTGGCGGCTGAACGTGATTATTGGCTCAACGCGCTGGATCAGGGGAGCGCGGCGTTGCCGTGTGACTTCGTCGACGGTGCGCTGACCAATCGTCAGGCCGCCAACGTCTCTTCACGCCTGGACAAGGACCTGACCCACAAACTCCTCAAGCTGGCGCCCGTGGCGTATCGGACCCAGGTCAACGACTTGTTGTTGACTGCCCTGGCCCGCGTGCTGTGCCAGTGGAGCGGGCAGCCGGCGGTGAGCATTGCCCTGGAAGGTCATGGTCGCGAAGACCTGTTCGACGACATCGACCTGAGCCGCACCGTCGGTTGGTTCACCAGTTTGTTCCCGGTCAAGCTCACACCCCAGGCCTCGGTTGGCGAGAGCATCAAACACATCAAGCAGCAACTGTGGCAGGTGCCCAACAAGGGGATCGGCTACGGCGTGCTGCGTTACCTCGGTGCCGAGGCGTTTGCCGCTCAACTGCGTGCGCTGCCCGAAGCCCGGGTGACGTTCAATTACCTCGGGCAGTTCGACGGCAGTTTCGCCCGGGAGCAGGGCGCGCTGTTCGTACCGGCGAGCGAAGGCACCGGCAAGCGTCAGAGCGACGATGCGCCGCTGGGTAACTGGCTGAGCATCAATGGCCAGGTGTATGACGGCGAGCTGACCCTGGACTGGACCTTCAGCCGCGAGATGTTCCGCGAGGACACGGTGCAGCGCCTGGCCAGTGCCTACGAACAGGCACTCAAGGAAGTGATCGAACACTGCCTTGACGAGACCAGCCAAGGTGTCACGCCGGGGGACTTCCCGCTGGCCGGCCTGACCCAGCAGCAACTGGACCGCCTGCCGGTGGCTGCGCGGGACATCGAGGACATTTACCCGCTGTCGCCGATGCAGGAAGGCCTGTTATTGCACACCTTGCTGGAGCCCGGTTCGGGCATTTACATGATGCAGTACTGCTACCTGGTGGAGCACGGCATTGACGTGCCGGCCTTTATGCAGGCCTGGAAGCTCGTCGTCGGACGTCACGAAGTGCTGCGTACCTCATTCTGTTGGGATGTCAGCGAACGCATGGTGCAGATCGTTCACAGGCGACCGGAGCCGGCCATTCGTTTCTACGATTGGCAGCACGTCGACAGTGCCGATTACGAAAGCAAACTGGCTGTCGAGCTGGCGGAGGAATTGCACCAGGGCTTTGATCTGGCCAGGGAAGTACCGTTCCGCCTGCGCCTGATCCAGCTGGCGCCGGAGCGCTTCGGTTTTGTCTTCAGCAACCACCACGTGCTGTTGGACGCCTGGTGCCGAATGGGCATTGTGGATGAGTTCTTCAAAATCTATGACGGGCTGCTCAAGGGCGTGCCGGTGCAACTGCCGGTGCCTTCGCGCTACCGTGATTTTATTGCCTTGCTCGAAGGGTGGGATCAGGGTGCTTCCAAGCAATTCTGGACGGACAACCTGCGTGGCTTTGAGCGGCCGACGCCGTTGCCGTTCGACCACACCGTCAACCGTGAACAAGGCGAGGCGACGGTGGACGACCGGATCGTCTACTTCAGCCGCGAGCAGAGTGCCGCATTGGCTCAGAAGGCGCAGAGCGCGCAATTGACGGTCAATACTTTGGTGCAAGGTGCCTGGGCGATGCTGTTGCAACGTTACAGCGGCGAACGGGACGTACTGTTTGGCATCACCGTGGCGGGGCGGCCCATCGAGTTCCCGGAAATGCAGGCGACAGTAGGGCTGTTCATCAACAGTATTCCACTGCGCGTAGCCGTGCCGGGAGCGGAGTCCACGCAGAGTGCCAGGGCGTGGTTGCAGTCACTGTTCGAGCATAACCTGGGGTTGCGCGAGCATGAGCACCTGCCGTTGGTGACTGTCCAGGGTTGCAGTGAAATCGGCGCCGGGCAACCCCTGTTCGACAGCCTGTTCGTGTTCGAAAACGCGCCGGTGGAATCCAGCGTGGGGGTGCAGGCGGCGAGCATGAAAGTCCAGGCCGGGACCTCTCGCACCCACACTAACTACCCGATCACGGTGGTGGTGTACCCGGGTGAAGTGCTGGGCCTGCATTTGTCCTATGACCAGCGTCTGTTCGACGCGGCGACCATCGAAACCTTGCTGGCTGATTTCCAGGCCACGTTGCTGGCGCTGGCCGAAGGTCTGGATCAACCGTTCCATCAACTGCCGGGCCTGAGCCACGGCGTGTCCGAAGCCGATCAACTGCCGGCGTCACTCAACGAGGGCTATGCCCGGTTGTTCGGCGCAACCGTTGCGGACAACCGCCAGCGTATCGCCGCCAGTTGCCAGGGCCGTAGCTGGACCTATGACCAACTGGACGTGCAGTCCACCCAATTGGCCCGGGTCCTGCAATCGGCAGGCGTCGAGGCCGATGGCCTGGTCGCTGTGCTGGGTGAACGCGACCTGCCGTTGCTGGGCATGGTGATCGGTACGTTCAAGGCGGGTGCGGGCTACTTGTCCCTGGACCCGAACCTGCCGCTGAAACGCCTGACGGATGTACTGGGCCTGAGCCGTGCGTCGGTGCTGGTGTGCGACAGTGCGTGCCACACCCTTGCCCAGCAATTACTCGAGGGGCTTGAGCAGCCACCGGCCTTGCTCGTCTGGGAGCAGGTGCAGGCGCAACCGCCGCTGACCAACCCCTTGCGCGCACTGCCGATGGATGCCGGGCGCCTGTTGGCGTACGTGATCTTCACCTCAGGCTCCACCGGTGTGCCCAAGGGCGTGATGGTGGAACAGGCCGGTATGCTCAATAACCAATTGAGCAAAATTCCTTACCTGGGCTTGAGTGCGGCGGATGTGATTGCCCAGACGGCGTCCCAGAGTTTTGACATCAGTGTGTGGCAATTGCTCACCGCCACCTTGTGCGGTGCCAGGGTGCAAGTCATCCCGGATGCCATTGCCCAGGATCCGCAACAGTTGCTGGAGCATGTACGCACCACGGGCGTGAGCGTACTGGAGTGCGTCCCCGCGATGATTCAGGCGGTATTGGAGCTGCCCGCAGTAGCGTTGCCCGCCTTGCGTTACCTGCTGACCACGGGGGAAGCCATGCCGCCCGCACTCGCAGCACGCTGGCTGGAACGCTACCCGCAGATCGAGTTGATCAACGCCTATGGTCCTGCGGAATGCTCCGACGACGTGGCCCTGTACCGCGTCCGGGAGCCCGCTGGGCAAACGCACTTGCCGATTGGCACGCGCACCGATCACAACCGTTTGTATGTGCTGAATGATTTGCTCGAGCCGATGCCGGCACGGGCTACGGGTGAGCTGCATATTGCTGGTGTGGGAGTAGGGCGCGGCTACCTGGGTGACCCGGTGCGCACCGCCCTGAGTTTCGTTCCTGACCCGTTCAGCATCCATCCCGGCGGGCGCTTGTACCGCAGCGGCGACCTGGCCCGGCAACAGCCTGGCAGTGAGGTGCTGGAGTACATTGGCCGAGCCGATTTCCAAGTGAAGATTCGCGGCTATCGCATTGAACTCGGAGAGATCGAGGCGCGTCTGCAGGCTCACGAGGCGCTGCTGGGCGTGGTGGTTGTGGATGTCGAAGGTGTCGGTGGCAAGCAATTGGTTGCGTACTGCGTGCCTCGCGACCCGGCGCTGATCGAGGCCGGCCCGCAGGTGCTGGGCGCGCTGCGTACCGCGCTGGCGGAGCATGTACGTGCCAGCCTGCCGGGCTACATGGTGCCAGCGCAATGGGTGATGCTGCCTGCCTTGCCGTTGACCGCCAACGGCAAGCTGGACCGCAAGGCACTGCCGCAGCCCTCTGCCAGCCAGTTGCAGGCGGACTATATAGCGCCGGTGACTGAGCTGGAGCAACAGATGGCCGCAATCTGGGCTGATGTGTTGAAAGTGCCGCAGGCAGGCCTGGGTGACAACTTCTTCGAACTGGGTGGCCACTCGCTGCTGGTGGTGCAAGTGGTGGTGCGTGTGCGCGAGCAGTTATCGATCGAGGTCAGCCTGCGCGAACTGTTCGAACATCCGACCCTGGCCGCGTTCAGCAAGGTGGCTGCCGGCAAGCAGGACCAGAGTCAGACGATTCACAGCGAATTGGCTAAATCTTTGGAGGCCCTCAAACGTCTTACTACAGAGGAAATTGATGAGCTGACTTTGTAGGAGGGAGAGGGACACCTGACTCCCACATTGCAGCATTCAAGGAGCCGGACATTGTCCGGCTCTTTCATGTGTTCAACACCCCCGCGTGCCCCCGGGCGTTGAGCCGGTATTGGTGTAGGAGAGGTTCAAGTGCAAGCATTGCTCGATTCCGTAGAGTCACTGTCACCCAAGGAACGCAAGGCGCTGGCCACCTTGCTCAAGCGACAGGGCGTCAACCTCTATGGGCTCACCCCGATATTCAAAAGGGCCAGTGCCGAGCTTCCTTTGCTTTCCTACGCGCAGCAGCGCCAATGGTTTCTCTGGCAACTGGCACCGGACAGCAGCGCCTACAACATTTGTGCCGCGCTGCGCCTTGAAGGGGTGCTGGATGTGGAGGCCCTGCGCGCCAGTTGCCAGGCATTGGTGGAGCGCCATGAAGTGCTGCGCACCACCTTTCGCCAGGAAGACGACCAGACCGTGCAGGTGGTGCATCCGACGGGGGGCTTCACTTTGCAGGTCGATCCGTTGGCGGGCGCCGACCTCGACCGGCAGATCAAAGCGTACGTGCAGGCACAGACCGCCCAGCCGTTCGACCTGGAGCAAGGCCCGCTGCTGCGCATGAACTTGCTGCGGGTGAGTGAGCAGGACCATGTGCTGGTATTGACGGTGCATCACATTGTTGCTGACGGCTGGTCGATGCCGATTCTGGTCAACGACCTGGTGCAGTTTTACGCCGGCCACTGCCAAGGCCAGGCGGTCACGCTGCCTGAGTTGCCGATCCAGTACGCCGACTATGCCCTGTGGCAGCGCAACTGGATGGAAGCCGGCGAGCGTGAGCGTCAATTGGCGTATTGGCTGGAGAAGCTGGGAGGCGAGCAGCCGGTGCTGGAACTGCCCGCCGACCGCATGCGCCCGACGGTGCCCAGCGGCGCCGGTGCGCGCGTGGCGATGGATCTGGACGTGGCGTTGCTTGCATCACTCAAGGGCCTGGCGCAGCAACACGGCGTGACCTTGTTCATGGTGCTGCTGGCGTCCTTCCAGGCGCTGTTGCATCGCTATTCCGGGCAGCGCGAAATCAGGGTCGGCGTACCCATTGCCAACCGTGCCCGCAGTGAAACCGAAGGCCTGATCGGCTTCTTCGTCAACACCCAGGTGTTGAAGGCCGAATTCGATCCGCAGCTGCGATTCAGTGACTTGCTGCAACAGGTCCGGCAAACCGCGTTGGATGCCCAGTCCCATCAGGACCTGCCCTTCGAACAACTGGTGGAGGCGCTGCAACCCGAGCGCAGCATGAGCCACAGCCCGTTGTTCCAGGTGATGTTCAACCACCAGACCCAGGTTGCCAATGCCAGCCGTAACTTGCCGGGCCTGACGGTCAGTGGGCTGGACTGGCAAAGTCATACCACCCAGTTCGACCTGACCCTCGATACCACCGAGCACGCTGCCGGCCTGTCGGCCTCCCTGACCTACGCCGTCGACCTGTTCGATGCCCGTACCATCGAGCAGCTCGGTCGGCACTGGCACAACCTGTTGACTGCCATTTGCCAACAGCCTGCGCAGCGGATCAACGAGTTGCCGCTGCTCTGCGCCGACGAGCGCCAGCGCATCGTTGAGGACTGGAACCGCACTGCGGCGTCCTATCCCCGCGAACACTGTGTGCCGCAACTGTTTGAAGCGCAGGTTCAAGCCACTCCGGATGCCTGTGCACTCACCTTTGCCGGGCAGTCGCTGACCTACCGACAGCTCAATCGACAGGCCAACCAACTGGCGCACAAGCTGCGCGACATGGGTGTCGGCCCGGAGGTGCTGGTGGGCGTGGCTCTGGAGCGCGGGCTGGAGATGATTGTCGGCCTGTTGGCGATCCTCAAGGCCGGCGGTGCCTATGTGCCCCTTGACCCGAACTACCCTCGTGAACGCCTGGCACACATGATGAACGACAGCGGCCTGAAGCTGCTGTTGACCCAGGGCAGCCTGGTGGACCAACTGGCGGTGCCGGCCACGGTCAGCAGTCTGTGCCTGGACCAGGCTCCCGGCTGGTTGGGTGACTGCAGCGAAGAAAACCTCCCGGTGCTGGCTTTGCCGGCAAACCTGGCCTATGTGATCTACACCTCCGGCTCCACGGGTTTGCCCAAGGGCGTGACGATTCGCCACGATGCCTTGGTCAATTTCCTCTGGACCATGGCTGAACGTCCGGGCGTCGACGCCGGCGACCGTGTGCTGTCCCTGACCTCGTTATCCTTCGACATCGCAGGCCTTGAGCTGTACCTGCCGCTGCTGCGGGGGGCCTGTGTGGTGCTGCTGCAAGACCAGCAGAACCAGGACCCCCACGCGCTGCTCAAGGTGATCGACGAGCAAGCCGTCAGCGTGATCCAGGCCACCCCCTCCACCTGGCGCATGCTGCTGGATGCCGCTCCCCCGCAGGCACTGGCTGGCAAGAAAGTCCTCAGCGGCGGCGAAGCCCTGACTGCCGAGTTGGCCGAACGCCTGATCGCCCAGGCGGGCCATGTGTGGAACCTGTATGGCCCGACGGAAACCACCATCTGGTCGGGCGTGCACTATGTGCAGCGCAGCAGCGACGTCTGGCTGGGACGCCCTGTCGGCAACACCACGTTCCATGTGCTGGATGGCAACTTCGATGCTGTCCCGGTGGGCGTCAGTGGTGAGCTGTACATCGGTGGAGAGGGCTTGGCCCGCGGGTATCTGCAACGTCCCGGGCTGACCGCCGAGCGCTTTGTGCCGGACCCGTTCGGTAACGGCCGTCTTTATCGCACGGGTGACCTGGTGCGCTACCGCCAGGAGGGCGTGCTTGAGTACATCGGCCGTCTCGACCACCAGTTGAAGATTCGCGGGTTTCGTATCGAGCTCGGCGAAATCGAATCGCGCCTGCAGGCTCATGAATACGTGCGCGAAGCGGTGGTCATCGACATCGACGGGCCGTTGGGCAAGCAGTTGGTGGCTTATCTGGTCAGCCACGACCCAAGCGCCCACCAGGCCGATGACGACACCCAGAATGCCTGGCGACAAACCCTGAAAACCTGCCTGAAACAGCAGTTGCCGGACTACATGGTGCCGACCTACCTGGCCTTTGTAGAAAAGATGCCGCTGACACCCAATGGCAAACTGGACCGCAAGGCCTTGCCGCGGCTGGACGCCAACAGTGCCCCGCAAGCGAGTTATGTGGCGCCGCACACCCCGCTGCAAGTGGCGCTGGCTGAGATCTGGGCGCAGGTGCTGAAGGTCGAGCAAGTTGGCCTGAGTGATAACTTTTTTGAGCGGGGTGGCCATTCCCTTCTGGCAACGCAGATGATCGGCCGTATCCGTCAGCGCCTGGGCCTGGAAGTGCCGCTGCGCCGGCTGTTCGAGGCCCAGGACCTGGCCGGCTTTGCCGAACTGGCGGGGCGGGCAGCGAGTGCTGCCAGCGTGCAGGCGATTACCCCGGTCGACCGCAGCCAACCCATTGCGGTGTCTTATGCACAGCAACGGCAGTGGGTTCTTTGGCAACTGGAACCCACCAGCGCCGCCTACAACATCAGCGCGGCCTTGCGCCTGAGCGGGCCTCTGGACAGCGAAGCGCTGCGTCGTGCGTTCGAAGCATTGATCGGCCGCCACGAAACCCTGCGTACCACGTTTACCCAGGACGGCAATACGCCGTTGCAGGTCATCCATCCGGCCGGCGAGTTTGTGCTGCAAAAGGAGACCCTGGCCGGGCAGGCGCAGTTGGCCGCGCGGGTTCAGTCCCTGGTGCAGCAGCCGTTCGACCTGGAGCACGGCGCGTTGCTGCGGGCACGCTTGCTGCACTTGAGCGACGAGGAGCAGGTGCTGGTATTGACCCTGCACCACATCGTGACTGACGGTTGGTCGACACCGATCCTGGTGGACGAACTGGTGCAACTCTACGCCGGCTTCAGCCAGGGCCAGGCGGTGGACCTGGCCCCGTTGCCGATCCAGTATGCCGACTACGCCGCCTGGCAACGCCAATGGATGGAGGCCGGCGAACGCGACCGGCAGCTGGCGTACTGGACGCAAAAACTTGGCGGCGAGCAGCCTGTGCTGGAGTTGCCCACCGACCATGCGCGCCCGGCATCGCCCAGTCGTGCCGGCGCCCAAGTGGCCGTCACCCTCGAACCTGCGTTGATCAATGACCTGAAGGCCCTGGCCCAGCGCCAGGGTGTCACGCTGTTCATGCTGTTGCTGGCCTCGTTCCAGACCTTGCTGCACCGCTACTCGGGGCAGGCCGAGGTGCGTGTCGGCGTGCCAGTGGCCAACCGTACACGGGGTGATATCGAGCGATTGATCGGTTTTTTCGTCAACACCCAGGTGCTCAAGGCCGAATTCGAACCGTTGGTGAGCTTTGCCCAGGTCTTGCAACAGGTCAAACAGACAGCGCTGGAGGCCCAGGCCCATCAGGACTTGCCCTTCGAGCAATTGGTCGATGTGTTGCAGCCCGAGCGCAGCCTGAACCACAGCCCGTTGTTCCAAGTGATGTTCAACCACCAGACCGATGCCAAAAGCAGCCGTCAGCCATTGCCGGGGCTTACCGTCGAAGGCCTCGACTGGCAAGCCCACAGCACGCAGTTCGACCTGACGCTGGACACCGTCGAGCATCAGGATGGCCTGTCGGCAGCGTTCACCTACGCCAGCGAACTGTTCGACGCCGGCACCATCGAGCAGTTGGCGCAGCATTGGCGCAATGTGTTACTGGCGGTCATCGAGCAACCCTCGCAACGGGTCGAAGATCTGCCGCTGTTGGACGACGCACAACGCCGTAAAATCGTCCGAACCTGGAACCGCACCGAAGCCGTCTACCCCGGTGAGCGCTATGTCCATCGTCTGTTTGAGCATCAGGCACGCCAGCAGCCTCATGCCACGGCATTGCTGTTTGCGGAGCAAACGCTGAGCTACGCGCAACTCAACCACCGTGCCAACCGCCTGGCGCACAAACTGCAGGCGCTGGGCGTCGGCCCGGAAGTGTTGGTGGGTGTGGCCCTGGAGCGTAGCCTGGAGATGGTGATCGGCTTGCTGGCGGTTCTCAAGGCGGGGGGCGCCTACGTGCCCCTCGACCCGGATTACCCGTCGGACCGCGTGGCCTATATGTTGGCTGACAGCGGTGTGGGCTTGCTGTTGACCCAGAGCGCGCTGCTGCAACAAATACCGGTCCCCGAGTCGGTGCAAACCGTCTGCCTGGATCAGGACGGAGACTGGCTGGAGGGCTACAGCGACCGTAACCCTGAGCCGTCGCTGGCACCGGGCAACCTGGCTTATGTGATCTACACCTCGGGCTCTACGGGCCGGCCAAAGGGAGCAGGCAATACCCATGAGGCGTTGCTGAATCGGCTCAACTGGATGCAAAAGGCCTACGCCTTGCACGGCGATGACACGGTGCTGCAAAAGACCCCTTTCAGTTTCGACGTCTCGGTGTGGGAGTTCTTCTGGCCGCTGATGGCCGGCGCGCGGCTGGCCGTTGCTCAGCCAGGAGAACACCGCGACCCGGAACGCCTGCGCGATGCAATTGTGCGTTACCAGGTCAGCACCCTGCATTTCGTGCCTTCGATGTTGCAGGCCTTCATGGCGTGTGAGGGGGTGGAAGCCTGTCGTGGCATCCGCCGCGTAATCTGCAGCGGCGAGGCGCTGTCCAAGGCTCTGTCGGAGCAGACTCGTGCCCGTCTGCCTGGCGCAGGCTTGTACAACCTCTATGGTCCGACCGAAGCAGCCATCGACGTCACCCACTGGACCTGCGGCGAAGAGCACGGGGTCAGCGTGCCGATTGGCAGGCCGATCGATAACCTCAAGACCCATATTCTTGAGTCGAGCCTGAACCCGGCGGCACGCGGTGTCAGCGGTGAGCTGTACCTGGGGGGTATTGGCCTTGCCCGGGGCTACCACCAACGTGCGGCCCTGACCGCCGAGCGCTTTGTACCCGACCCTTTCGACCCGGTGGGAGGTGGCCGCTTGTACCGCACCGGCGATCTGGCGCGTTACCGGGAGGAGGGCGTCATTGACTACGTCGGGCGAATTGACCACCAGGTGAAAATCCGTGGCCTGCGCATTGAATTGGGTGAGATCGAGGCGCGGTTGATGGAGCATCCGCAGGTTCGCGAAGCGGTGGTGCTGGCGGTAGGCGGGCCTTTGGGCACGCAACTGGTTGGCTATTTTGTACCGGTGAACAGTGCCTCAGCCCAGGCTGGCGATGCGTTGCGCAGCGAGCTGGCAAGCTTCCTCGGCCAGGGGCTGCCGGACTATATGGTGCCTGCGCACCTGATCAGCCTTGATGGCATGCCCGTCACGGCCAACGGCAAGCTCGCCCGCAACCTGTTGCCAGCGCCGGACGTCAGCCAGGCGTTGGTTGACTACGTTGCCCCGCGTTCGGCGATTGAGCGCCAATTGGCGGATATCTGGCAAGACGTGCTGAACCTGCCCCGGGTAGGGATCACCGATAACTTCTTCGCCTTGGGCGGGGATTCCATCATCTCGATCCAGGTGGTCAGTCAGGCCCGGCAGGCGGGTTTGCAGATGGCGCCCAAGGATCTGTTCCTGCAACAGACCATCGAGAAACTGGCCGCCAACGTGACCCCGGTTCATGCCCCGGTCAATGCGCAGCCGGTCACCCTGCATGGGTTGAGCGAACAGCAGGTGCAGGCCTTGCCCATTCCCCATGGGCAGGTCGAGGCGGTGTACAGCCTTTCACCGATGCAGCAGGGCATGTTGTTTCTGGGGCTGAACAGCAATCCTGAAGACGAGCTGTACATCAACCAGCTCAACGTTTCGGTCGACGGCTTGCACGTAGAGCGCTTGCGCCAGGCCTGGGCCGACGTGGCGCAAAGGCACGACGTGTTGCGCACCGGGTTCCTCTGGCAAGACCTGGACGAGCCGCTGCAATTCGTCCTGCGCGACGTTGCCCTGCCGATGACGGAACTCGACTGGCGCCATGAGGCGGCCACGGACGGGTTGATCAAGGACATGGCACGGGGCGAGCGCCTGCGGGGCTTCAACCTCGACCAAGCGCCGTTGCAGCGTGTGGTGCTGATCCGCCTGGCGGATGACCGTTATCAACTGATCTGGACCTATCACCATATCCTGCTGGACGGGTGGAGCACGTCCCAGTTGATGGGCGAAGTGTTGGCCCGATATTCCGGGCAAACCCTGGACCCTGTGGTGCCGTATCGCAATTACATTGGCTGGTTGCGCCAGCAGGACCGCGTGATCAGCGAAACCTTCTGGCGTCGCCAGTTGGCCGAGTTCCAGGAGCCGACTTACCTGGCGGATGCCTTCGCCAGCGGCGAGCGCGAGCATGGGCACAAAGCCCTGTACAGCCGCTTTACACCCCAGGTGACCCAGGGTTTGAAGGCGTTTGCCGCGGCGCAGCGCATCACCCTGAACACATTGGTACAGGGCGCATGGCTGTTGTTGCTCAGCCGTTACAGTGGCCAGCGCAGTGTGTGTTTCGGGGCTACCGTGGCCGGGCGTCCGAGTGCCTTGCCGGGCGCGCAGAGCATGTTGGGGCTGTTCATCAACACGTTACCGGTGATCCACGACGTCGATCCGCAAGCCCGTGTGGGCCAGTGGCTGCAGGCTGTGCAGCGGGTCAACCTGGAGCTGCGCGACCATGAATACACCCCGCTGGGGGATATCCAGCGTTGGGCCGGGCGTTCCGGGCAGGCTTTGTTCGACAGCATCATCGTCTTTGAAAACCAACCGCTGGATCGCACTTTGCGGGAGTGGAAGGATGATTCGCTGCGTTTCGGCGACGTCGGCGGGGCGGGCCTGACAGACTTCCCGATGGACCTGATGGTGACCCTGGAAGACTACCTGGCGATTGAGTACATGTACCTGCGCCAATGCTTCAGCGATGTGGCGGTGGAAGGGATCCGGGCCAACATGGAAGCGTTGCTGCTGGCACTGTCGGCGAACGCCGACCAGCGTGTCGGCAATCTCGGCCTGCTGCACACGCCGGCCGTGTACGCCCCGACCCCAGTTCAAAACCTGCCGCAGCCTTTGGTCCACCAACGCATCCAGTACTGGGCCGAGCACCAGGGCAGCGCAACGGCGGTCAAGGTCGGCAACCGAAGCCTGTCGTTCGCCGAGCTGGAATCCCGCGCTAACCAACTGGCCCATCAACTGATCGCCGAAGGCGTGGGGCCGGAAGTACGGGTCGGCGTGGCGTTGCCTCGTAGCGAAACCATGATCGTGGCTTTGCTCGCGGTGCTCAAGGCGGGGGCCGCCTATGTGCCTATCGACGCCGCTTACCCGCGTGAGCGCCTGAGCTATTTGATCCAGGACTCCGGCATCGCTTTACTGTTGACCGATTCGCGGCTCGCCGCCAGCCTGCCAATCAGCCCGGCGTTGCATGTGCTGGAGCTTGACCGCCTGGACGGCAGCCAGTGGCCTGTTACCGCGCCAGCGCATCGGGTGCACGAGGAAAACCTCGCCTACGTGATCTACACCTCCGGTTCTACCGGCCAGCCCAAAGGCGTGGTGGTCAGTCATGGACCGTTGGCGATGCATTGCCGTGCGGTGGGCGAGCGCTACGAAATGAGTCCCGCCGACTGCGAGTTGCTGTTTATGTCATTCGCCTTCGACGGTGCCCACGAGCGCTGGCTCACGACGCTCACGCACGGCGGTTGCCTGTTGCTGCGTGACGACGAGCTCTGGACCCCCGAGCAGACCTACGAGGCCATGCACCAACACGGCGTCACTGTGGCAGCGTTCCCACCGGTGTACCTGTTGCAGTTGGCCGAACACGCACGGCTCGATGGCAACCCGCCGTCGGTGCGGATCTACTGCTTTGGCGGTGACGCGGTGCCAGAGGCCAGTTATGCCCTGGCCCGTGAGGCGCTTAAACCGCAGTACATCATCAATGGTTACGGGCCGACGGAAACCGTGGTTACGCCACTGATCTGGAAGGCTGCTGAAGGCCAGGCGTGTGGGGCGATTTATGCGCCGATCGGCGAATGTGTGGGCCAGCGCAGTGCCTACGTCCTCGACATCGACCTCAACCCGCTGCCGGCGGGTGTCGCGGGGGAGTTGTACCTGGGCGGGGAGGGTGTTGCACGGGGCTATCTGAACCGTGCCGCGCTCACGGCCGAGCGCTTCGTGGCCGATCCGTTTACCCCGGGTGGCCGCCTGTACCGCACCGGCGACCTGGTGCGCCAGCGCGAGAGCGGTACGTTCGACTACCTCGGTCGCCTGGATAACCAGGTGAAAATCCGCGGGTTCCGTATCGAGCTTGGAGAGATCGAGGCCCGCCTCAATGCGATGCAAGAGGTCGGGCATGCCGCCGTCGTGGTGCGCGAGGGGCCTGGCGGCAATCAACTGTTTGGGTACGTCACGCTTAACGGCGATGAGGGCGGAGGAATCGTCGAGCAACTGCGCGAGCGCTTGAAGCAGGCGCTGCCGGAGTACATGGTTCCGGCGCAATTGATCGTGCTCGACCGGCTGCCGCTCAATCCCAATGGCAAGCTGGACCGCAACGCCCTGCCGATGCCGGATGCACGCAGTGAATACGTGGCACCGCGCAACGAGCTGGAACAGGCCATGGCGGATATCTGGCAAACCATTCTCAAAGTGGAGCGGGTCGGGGTAACGGATAACTTCTTTGAGCTGGGGGGTGATTCGATCCTCAGCATGCAAGTGGTGGCCAAGTCCCGCAGCCTGAAGAAGTTCGGTTTCACCCTGCGCCTGCGGGACCTGATCCAGAAGCCGAGCATTGCGCAGCTCACCGCCGTGCCTGGCAAGAACGTGCCGCTGCTGGCCCTCAATGCCGAGCTCGGTGCCACGCCTGCGTTGTTCTGTGTACATGCCGGTTTCGGCACGGTATTCGACTATGAGCCGCTCGCACGCCGTCTGAACGGCAAGTGCTCGGTGATCGGTATCCAGGCCCGACAACTGCTGGACCCGAGCTGGCAGGATCAATCGCTGGTGGCCATCGCCCGGGACTACGTCGGCTATCTGCGGAACAAACAGCCCCAAGGCCCTTATCGCTTGTTGGGCTGGTCCTTGGGCGGCACCTTGAGTCTGCTGATGGCGGCTGAGCTTGAGCAGCAGGGGCAGACGGTCGAGTTTGTCGCGTTGCTCGACAGTTTTGTGCCGTCACCCGCCAACGCCGAACAGCAGGACCATTGGCTGGATGATTTGAGCGAGCTGTTGCGGGCGACGGTACCCGACGCGGGGGCCGTGGATGTCAGCGATACCCGCCAGGAAAGCCCGCAGCTTGCGCGTGCCCTGATCAGTGAGGCCCTCAGCCAACGGCCGGCCACGCATGGCCTGGGGGTGGATGAGCTGGCGCAGGTATTTGCCTGCGCCCGTACCCTCAAGCGGCTGTCCCGCGAGCTGGATTATTGCCCGAAAGTGACGGCGCGCCCCCTGAGCTGGTGGGTGGCGGGGCGTGAAGATGAACAACGTGAGCTGGCCCGGCAGATCGGTTGCCCCGACCTGCCTGGCCTCCCGCTGACCTGCGGGCACTTTCAGGTGCCCAGGGAGCTGTCGGTGTTGCTTGAACTGGAAGACGCCCTGGATGGTTTGACCATCGTCGCCGAGCCTTCCTGAACCTTGACCTGTGTCGACAGGCGCCGCCACCGGCGGCGCCTGTCTGGAGAAACCTTGCCCATGCCCCTTAATCCTGATCTCGCCGCCTACCTCCAGTTGGTGGAAAGCGGCCGCCGCAGCGGAAAAGCGCTGCCGATGCACCAGCTGCAACCGGAAGAAGCCCGTCGCCAGTTCGATCAATCCTCGGCACTGATGGACCCGGGTGCCGATGAGCCGGCGTTTATCGAGTCGCGTACCTTCACGGCCCGCGATGGTCACCGTGTAGAGGCCCGGTTGTACCGGCCGCCCGAACTGGACGCTAGCCAACTGAGTGGCGCCGTGCTTTACCTGCATGGCGGGGGTTATGTGGTGGGCAGTCTCGACTCCCACGACGCCCTGTGTTGGAACCTGGCTCAGGAGTGCGGGTTGCCGGTGTTGTCGGTGGGTTACCGGCTGGCCCCGCAGTGGCGGTTTCCGACGGCATTCAATGATGCCCAGGACGCGTGGCAATGGCTGGCGCTCAATGCGCGGGAACTGGGTATCGATGCTGAGCGCATGGCGGTCGTTGGCGACAGCGTTGGCGGTAGCCTGGCGACGGTGCTTGCCAGCAGCCTCGCTGGCCAGGAGGAGCTGCCTCGTCCGTGTCTGCAGGTGCTGATTTACCCGGTGACCGATGCCAGCCGCATCAGTGCTTCGGTGGAGCGCTACGGGGTTGGGCACTTGTTGGAAAAAGACACCCTGGAGTGGTTCTACCAGCAGTATCAGAACGATCCGGCCGACCGCCTGGACCCGCGTTTCTCGCCGCTGCTCGGCGAGGTGAGCGCTCACGTGGCGCCGGCCTTGCTGATCGTGGCCGAGTGCGACCCGCTGCATGATGAAGCGGTGGCCTACGCCCGGCATCTCGAGGCTGGGGGCGTGCAGGTGCAACTGGAGGTGTTCGAGGGCATGTCCCATGATTTCTTGCGCATGGGCTCTATCGTTGATGAAGCCGATGTCGCTCGGGAGCGTATTGTCCTGGCGTTGGCCGAGCGCCTGGGCTGACACACCGGTTTTACGGTGGGCATAAAAAAACCGCATCCCCAGGGATGCGGTTTTTTTTATCGCCGTTTAACCGCTATCAGAAGGTGTACTTGGCGGTCACGGTGAAGTTGCGTGGGTCACCGTAGACGTCATACGGGCTCCAGGTGGAGTTGCTGGCGATGCCCTGGTAGTACTTTTTGTCGAACACGTTGTTGACGTTCAGTTGGGTGTCCAGGTTTTTGGTGACCTGGTAGCCGGCCATCAAACCGACGATGGCATAGGCGTCCTGCTCGACGTGGAAGTTTTGACGCTGGCCGTTGAAGGTGCTGACGCCTTTGTTATAGGTACCGCTTTGGCTATAGACGTTGGCACCGATACGCAGTTTGTTCAGGTCACCCTGCAGGTGGTACGTGGTATTGGCCTTGAACAGGTGGCGTGGTACGTCGGTGTCGAACAGGGTGCCTTCCTTGTTCTTGTCGGCATCTTTCTCGTACAGCGCCTGGGCGTAGGTATAACCGGCACCCACTTGCCAGTTCGGCGTCAGCGCACCGTTGATCTCCAGCTCGATACCCCGGCTCCTGACCTTGCCCGCGGCTTCATAGCAAGCGTAGCTGCCGGTCGGTATGACCTTGCAGCTGCTGTAGTCGGCCACTTCAGCAGCGCGGTTGAGCTGGTCGATCTGGAACAACGAGGCGCTGGCGTTCAACGCACCGTCAAAGTATTCGCCCTTGATACCCACTTCATAGTTCTTGCCGGTGATGGGCTTGATACTGGCACCGAGCTCGTCCTTCTCGCTTTGTGGCTGGAAGATATCGGTGTAGCTGGCATAGAGCGAGTAGGTGTCGTCCAGGTCATAGATGACACCGGCATAGCGGGTCAGGTTACGCACCACCTTGGTTTTGCCCGAGGTGTAGTACTGGTCGCTGATCTGGTTGTAGACATCATTGGAGTCGTACCAGTCCAGGCGCGCGCCGAGAATCACCTTCAGCGGATCGGCCACATTCCAGCGAGTCGTAACGTAGAGGCCTTCCTGGTTGACCTTTTCGCTGAGGGAGTAAACGTCTGGAACGGTTGGTTTTGGCTGACCCTTGGGGTTGAAATTGTTGATGTCGACGTTGTTGAAGAAGATCGTGCCGCCGGTGGCTTCGGTCTTGAGCTGGCGCTTGCTGGCGCCCACCACCAGTTCATGCTGGCGGCCGAACAGCGCAAACGGGCCACTGGCGAAGAAGTCATAGGTGGACTGGTCGTAGTCGCGGCTCTGGTTGAACACACGTTGCCGGTAGGAGTAGTCGCTGTTGCGTTCCAGTACTGCACCCAGCAGCTTGAAGTCGGACCAGTTTTTCGACGCGCCAAAGTGCAGGCGCCAGTCGTTGTCGAGGCGGTGATCCACTTCGGCGAACACGGTTTTGTTGTCAATGTCCTGGTGCGACCAGTTGTAGCCGAACGTCTGGGAGCGCGAGAAACCCATGCTGCTGCCGTCGGGGTTCACCGGCAAACCGCCCCAGTTGATGTTGTTATTGTCATTCTGATCAGACGCGCCCACGGTCAGGGTGGTGCTGTCGTTGAGGTCAAATTCGGTGATGCCGTAGAACACGCCGCGCTCGCGACCGGCGTAGTCCTGGTAGCTGTCCTTGTCCTGGTAGGCGCCGACGAAGCGACCACGCACGGTGCCGCTGTCATTGACCGGCCCCGACACATCCAGCTCGCTGCGGTAGTTGTCCCAACTGCCGGCGCTGCCGGTGACGCTCGCCTGGAACTCCTTGGTAGGACGCTTGCGCACCATGTTGATGGCGGCCGAAGGGTCACCGGCGCCTTGCATCATGCCCGTGGCACCGCGTACCACTTCGACACGGTCATAGGGGGCCAGGTCGGCGGTGGCGACCCAGTCGGCGGAATAGGTCGTGGGCAGGCCATCGAACATCAGGTTGTTGATGGGGAAACCGCGGGCGAAAAACTCACTGTTGGCCGGTCGCGCCGCGGACAGGCGCAGGCCCGGTGCCGCCTGGACCACATCGTCGAGGCTGCGCATGCCCTGGTCGTCCATGCGCTGGCGAGTGATCACCGTCACCGCCTGCGGGGTTTCACGCAGGGACAAGGGTAACTTGGTGGCCGTCTGCATTGCGCCGGTGGTGTAGGAACCGCTGTTTTCAGTGGTCGACCCCAGTGTCTGGCCATTGATGGTGGTCGCGCCCAGTTCCAGCGCGCCGCCCGCCGAGGCACTGACGGTCACCGCAGAGCCTTGCACCTGGAAATGCACGCCGCTGCCCTGCAGCAAGGTGGCGATGGCGGCAGAAGGGTCCAGGTTGCCATGCACGGCGGTGCTGCGCTTGCCCTCAAGGTCCTGCGGGCTATACAGCACTTGCAGGTTGGATTGGGTACCGAAAGCCTGCAACGCACTGCTCAACGACTGCGCCGGAATGTTGAAGGGCATTTCCTGGGCGTGTACCAGCATGGGCAGAAGCCCTGCCAGGCCAGCCGCGCAAACGCGCAGATTTGGCGTGAGCGCGTGGCGAATCATCATGGCCAGGACGTGGGGGCGAAGTCGATGTGCAGGCATTATTGGAGTGCTCTTAAGGGTCAACGATCGAGAGATCTTAGTGAGATTACTTCTCAGTTACCAAGTGAGACGCACGTCATCGGCAAAACCGGAAATTAAACCTCGGCAATTTCCTGTTGTTGTGCCGTGACCTTGCCCGAGCGCATGTGCACCAGTTGGTCGGCGACGTCGAAATAGCGGTCGTCATGGCTGATGACGATGATGGTTTTGCCCAGGCGCTTGAGGTCCGGCAGCAGTTCGGTATAGAAAATCCGGCGGAAGGTCGGGTCCTGGTCAGCCGCCCATTCGTCAAACACCAGCACCGGCCGTTCCTCAAGCCAGGCATTGACCAGGGCCAGGCGTTTGCGCTGGCCGGTGGAGAGGTCGGTGGTGGTGAAGGCGCCGTCCTTGATGCTGACCTTGTGGGCGATCTCCAGGCGTTGCAGGTATTGGTTGGCGGTGGCGGGGATGTGCAGGTCGTCGCGTACCAGATCATCGAACAGGTAGTAGTCGGCGAAGATCGTGGTGAACAGTTGGCGATAGTCGTCGCGGTTCTCGGCTGTGATGGCGTGGCCGTTGAGGCGCACCTCACCCTGTTGTGGTGCGTAGAGCCCCAGCAACAGTTTGATCAGCGTGGTCTTGCCGCAACCGTTCTCGCCGACGATAAAAATAATGTCGCCTTGCTTGATGTTCAGGTTCACGGGGCCCAGGCGGAAGGGTTCGCTGCCTTCCACGGGAGGGAAATCAAAGCGCACGTCATTCAGCTCAAGGTTGTGCACCACGGTTTTCGGTGCTTCGGCGTCGCTGAGCAACAGGTGTGGCTCCGGCGAAGAGAAACGCTCCGACAGATCGGCAATGCGCCGGAAGGCAATTTGAGCGCGGCTGACGATGGGCAGTGTGCCGATCAAGTGCTCAAGCGGGCCTTTCATGTACAGCAGCACGAGGACGAAACCGCTCATGACGGTCTTGTCGGCACTCGGCCAGTAAGCCTGCAAGGCCAGGGCGAGACCGATGACCACGAAAAACAGCATCGAGCCGAATGTCTTGGCAATGATGAAAATATTGACCGAACGTACCTGGGTGTCGCAGATGCTATTGGCCGCCGCCTGGATGCCGTCCACGTTCATGCGATGGCGACGGGGGCGGTGAATGCGCAACTCCTTGGCGCCGGAAGCAATCGCGGTGTAGTGCTTTTGCAGCTCTTCTTCCTGCTCCCGTGCTGCGTAGAAACCACTCATGCCGCGCGCCCGGGCTATGTACTGGGCAACGCTGCCGATGACGATGGCAATCAGCATGATCAGGAACATTGGCCACGAGAGCATCGCCAGGTAGCCCAGGCAACCGAGGGTTACCGTCAGGGAAATGGCCAGGGGCGCAAAGGCGAAGGAGAAGTCGCTGATGGTGTCGATGTCGTGGGTCAGTACCGGTATGAGCCGGTGATTGCGGTAGCGCTCGATCTGTTCGATGGGCGCCGACAGGACTTTTTCGCCGAGCTCCTTGCGCAGTCGCGCGATGATTTTCTGGCCCACATAGTTGGTGCCGATATCGGAAAAGATCGAGCTGGTCAGCGCCAGTACACACAGGCCGGCGAACAGCAGGACCACGCCTTGGGTCAAGCCTTCGTCCGAGTGCAGCGAGGTGTTGATGGTCGCCAGCAGGGTCGTGATGGCGAGGCCACCTACCATGCCCAGCACAATCGAGAGCGTCACAATGGGCCAGAAGGGTTTGAGCAGGGCGAACAGTTCGCTGATGGCGCCGCGTGGTTGGCTGGTCATGAAATCTTCCTGTGTGTGGGGATGCCCGGCAATTGCGGGCCGAAACGGGCAGGCACGAACGATCCGCAAGGCAAGCCTGGAGGCTTCTGGCCTGCTGGGTTCTTAGCGAATAGACGAAGGGAGTGGTGCGGGATTTAGGGCAGCATCGCGCGGCGCACGCGCAGTGGTGAGGGGCGGGCGCCCTCACCACATGGTTTTGAGGGTCAGAGTTCCCGTGCGACGCGGAACCCCAGGAAATCACCTCTTACATTTTTCTCGCGGCTGTTACGGTTTCCCGATCGGGAGAATACCGGCGCTTCGCCCCAGTCGTTGCCACGGATGTGGGCGTCGTTGCAGTCACCACCGGTCAACCAGGCGCTGCCATCGGCAGGTGCCCCTTCGTAGTTGGGGTGCCAGCAGTCGGCAACCCACTCGTAGACGTTGCCGTGCATGTCGTACATGCCGAACGCGTTGGGCGGGTAGCTGCCTACCGGTGCGCTATAGGTATAGCCATCCTTGGGGCCGTAGGTGTTGGCATGTTTGCTGATCTGGTATTCGCCCTCGTCATCGAACGGGAAGGGGAATGATCCGGTGCTGCCGGCGCGAGCGGCATACTCACGTTCGGACTCGCTGACCATGCGGTACTTCTGTCCGGTTTTTTTCGACAACCATTCGGTGTAGGCCTGGACCTCGAAGTAGTCGATGCACACCGCCGGCTGGCGCGGCCCCTGTTTGTAGCTGGGCTTGCTGGCCTTGCACAGGCGGCCCGGGCGCGTATCACCGTCCTTGATCACTACGCCGGTTTCGCGGATGTAGGCGTCCAGTTCGGCGGCGGTGACATGGAAGCGGCTCATGGCGAAGGGCTTGGCGAACGTCACGGTGTGCTGCGGGCCCTCGTCGCCTTCACGGCCGATCTCGTCTTCCGGCGTGCCCATCAGGTAGCTGCCGGCGGGCAGCACCACCATTTCCGGGCAATTCTTGCAGTCCTTGAACACCTTGCCCGGGGCTGGAGCGGTTGCCGCGTGTGCAGTCAGGGGCGCCAGGTTGGCGAGCAGGGTCGCCAGGCACAGCATCAGCAGCGCTCGCAACGAACGGGGCTGGCGGGTAGGGAGCGGGGCACTGTTCATGTGTCGTCTCTATAGGGGAAGGGAAGTGGCGGGTTACAGGGTCTTTTCGAGCACGGTCATGAAGCGATCAATCTCGCCTTCATTGTTCAGCAGCCCGGGAGCGCTGCGCACCACCGGGCCGGCGTCGCGATTCACGGCATCGACCACGACGCGGTTGTGCATCAGGTAGGCGGCGACCTTGTCGCTGTCCTGGCCCTTGACCCTGAAAAACGTAAACCCGGCTGACAGCTCAGGGCTGCGGGGCGTGACCAGCTCGATGGACGAGTGGGCCTGCAGGCGGCTTTTGAGGTAGTCATTGAGTTCATGGATGCGGGCCTGGACTTGAGCCTTGCCCAGCTGCAAATGCAATTTGAAGGCTTCATCCAGGGCCCAGCGGTGTTCGAAAGCGTGATAACCGCCGGGTGTCATGGTGGTGGCGAAATCCGTGTCCTGGGAAAAGGTCGGCTCGGTGGGGGTGACGTCCTTGAGCTCCTCGGACCGGGCACAAATAATCCCCGTGCCTCGGGGGCCAAACATCCATTTATGGGTGCCGGCGATAAAAAAGTCGCAGTGCATGTCCGGGAACGCCAGGTCTTCGACACCAAATCCGTGCACGCCGTCGACCACGTAGAGGATGCGATCCTTTTCATCGCGATCGCGGTTGTGCTCATCCACCAGTTTGCCGATCTCGCCGATGGGCAGCTTCACGCCGCTGCCCGACTGCACCCAGGTCATGCCCAGCACGCGGGTGTTGGGGCGAATGCCCTTGGCAATCGAGCCAAGCACCTCATCCACCGACACCTGGTGGGCGTCATCGAAGAGTTTGATCTTGCGCACCTGGGTGCCTTGTTTCTCGATGCGGAACTGCAGGCTGTTGCGCGTCGAATAGTGTTCATGAACGGTGGTCAGAATCTCCTGGTCAGGCCGTACATGAATACCGCCATAAATCATCGCCAGGCCTTCGGTGGTGCTGCCGGTGAGTGCGATCTGCCCGGGCTTGGCTTGCAGATAGCGCCCGGCCCAGTCCCGCACCTGGGCTTCGCATTTCCAGGTGTGCTGCAGGTCCCAGTCCATGGCCAGCGCGGGGTTGCGGTCCAGCTCGGCCCGGTGGCGTTCAATGGCCTCGCGCACGGGTTTGGGATGGGACGTGATCAGGAAGTTGGAGAAGTGCAGGTAGTCCGGGTCCTGGGTAAATAGTTGTCGCAGTTGCGCCCATTTATCGGGATTGACGACGGGCACGGGTGCTGTGCCAGCCCGGGCCTCAAGGGCTGCGCCCAGGGGCAGGCTGGCAGCCAGAATGCCTGCATGTTTGAGAAAGGTGCGGCGATCAGTCATGGCGGCAGTTCACTTGGCAGAAAGGGAGGCGACGGGTTTGGCTGCTTGTTGGACCTGGTCCCAGACCCGCAGGAAGTTGCCGCCCCACAGTTTGGCGATGTCCGCTTCCGAGTAGCCTCGCTGCAACAGTTCAGCGGTGACGTTACGAATTTCGCTGACGTTGTCCCAGCCCTGCACGCCGCCACCGTCGTTGAAGTCCGAAGCAATGCCGACGTGATCAATACCGATCTTGCGCACGGTGTAGTCGATGGCATCTCCCAGGTCCTTGAGGGTTGCCTTGGGCTCCTCGTCGAGGATCGCGTACAGGCTGCTGGCGTACTGGCCGAATTTCTGCTCGGGCCAGGCGGCGATTATCGGGTCGCCGGGCATCAGCGCGACATGCAGGTTAGGCAGGGGAGGCAGGTCGAACCGTGCGCGCAGGGCATTGAGTTTGTCCTGGGTCTTTTGCGTCAGTGGGCGCAGGTAGGTGCCGAACCCGACCACCTGCACGACGCCGCCGCTTTGCTTGATCAGCTGCATTTCCTTGTCGCTGAGGTTGCGTGGAATATCCACGGCCGCCCGAGGAGCGGAGTGGGAGGCAACCATCGGCGTGCGGCTCAGTTGTGCAACCTGCTCCAGGGCCTTGGTCGACATCTGCGACACATCAATGATCACCCCCAGATCGTTGAGGCGCTGCACGGCCTGCTTGCCGATATCCGACAGGCCATCGAGCGCGTCCGGTGAGTCATTGAAGAAGGGCAGCGGGCGGGATGAGTCGGACCAGCTGTTGTTGCCGACATAGCTGAACCCGAACATGCGCATGCCACGGGCCGTCCACAGGTTCAGTTGGTCGAGGTCATCGCCCAGGGGATAGGCGTTGAGCATGCTGATGAAGATTGCGAACTTGCCTTCACCGTGCAGGCGCCGGAAATCGTCCGGGGTGTAGGCGATGCCCACCTGGTTGGGAAAGTCGCGAACCATGCCCGTGATGATTTTGTAGCGCACTTCCTGTTGGTTGCGGGCCTCATCGACGAACCCGGCAGTGGGCTTATGGGGGGCGTTGTTGCCGTTCCACATTTCGGGCCAGCCAAATATGGTCAGTGCAGCGCCCGACAGGCGTCCACGATTGGCCTTGGCGAGGTCGAATTGCCGTGGGCCGTCCTTGTCGGCCTCGTTGCCCTCGGTGCCGAACGTCAAGGGCACGGTGATATGGCTGTCGAAGGAAATGATGCGGTCCTGCAACTCCGTCGCCTGCTTCATCACCTTGACGGGATAGCCGGAGGAGTAGCTCCAGACAAGCCAGGCCGCGCCGGCGGCCACGGCTACCAGCAGCGGGAGGCCGATATACAGGGCTTTCTTCGAACGAGGTTTAATCATCGCCATCTCAGTCAGGTCTACCGTCGAAATGCAGGCGCAGGGGCCTTTGCTATCTGGGAAGAACGAGCCGCGGGCGAAAAAATTTAGCCGCAGGGGCGCGGCTTAAATTTTCTCGCGCCATGAACGTTCTAGCTTGGATAAAGCCTGCTTCAGGGCTGACACAGGTAGGGCAATGACGATTTCTCGACGATGGTTCATGGCGGGTCTGGCGCTGACCGGAGCAGCCGTTCCGGCAGCGTTCTATGGGCGTCGCGAGCTATTGCGCCAGGCGCATCCCGAAACCCCGGGAGAGGCGACGGTCGAGTTGGCGGACACCGCCGGCCAGCATTTGGCCAATAGCCTGCGCGGGGTTTGGGACATTCAGTTTATCGGCGCCGATGGTGGCCTGGAGGGTTTGCCGGTCGAGGGGCTGGAACTGTTTCTCGACATTGCCCCGCGCGGGCGTGGCCTGGTAGGCGTCCTCGACACCGCCGAGGCGTTGCGCAGTGATGCCGAGCCGCGTTACCAGGTGGTCGGCGACCTGGCCCCGGGCAACGCGGCCCAACTGTATTGGCGAGTGGGGCGCAGCGATGCGGCCGATGGCGCACCTGGCTACGAATTCAAGGCGAGCCTGGACGAAGTATGGGCGGCCTATGGCAACGCCGGGCCCGGCACCCTCAGCGGATCTGTACAGCGATTGGATCGCGCCCTGGCGCTGCCCGAGCTGGACCTGCGCTTTGTGGCTGTCAAACGCCGCTTTCCCGAGGCCCGTGAGCGGATCGGACTGAACGATACCTTGCTCGCCTGGCTGATCGCTCCACAGCATCGGCTGTTCCACCAGTTGTGGCACGCCTCGCGGGACAAATGGCACAAGTTGCCGGAGGACAAGCGCGGTGCCCTGCGCGGTATCGGCTGGCAGCCGGGCCCCAGGGACCAGGAGCGTGGCGCACGCGGGCCGGACAAGGACCGAAACGGCTCCGGGATCGACTTTTTTTTCATGCACCGGCACATGCTTGCCACGGCGCGTTCGATGCAGGCACTGCCCTCCTGGCGCCACTTTCCTTTGCCACAGCCTGAGCTGTTGCGCGATCGACTGGGGTTTGCCCACTATTTCGATAACCATGACGGGTTTGCGTTACCGCCAACCTGGCTGGCGGAAGGGGACGACACCTATAGCCAGTGGGTCAGTGACATCAAGTCCGCCGAGACCTACCACAGCAACTTTCAGGTCTGGGAATCTCAGTACCGGGACCCACGTTATTTGTCGAAACTGACCCTTGGCCAGTTCGGCTCCGAAATCGAGCTGGGCCTGCATGATTGGTTGCACATGCGCTGGGCCTCGGTGCCGCGTGACCCGTCCAACAACGCGCCGGTACCCTTTGCCAGGGGGCAGGCCGATTTCTCGCCGCGCTGGTATATCGCCGAAAACGACTTTCTGGGGGATCCTTTTTCTTCCCATGTGAATCCGGTGTTCTGGCATTTTCACGGGTGGATCGACGATCGGCTGGAAGATTGGTTTCGCGCTCACGAGCGCTTTCATCCCGGTGAACTGACGCGCATGGAGGTCAATGGCGTGCCCTGGTTTGCGCCGGGGCGCTGGGTCGAAGCGGGTGACCCTTGGCTCGGCCCCACCACGCACGGGTGCAGCACGACACCCGGGCTGCAGGTGGGTACCTCGGTAGAAATGGATCCGGAGACCATGAAGCTGGCGCTGCGCATCATTTTCGAGGCGGATGAGAGTATGAAGGACCTGTTCCGTCGAGTGCCGCAACGCCCATGGTATGCACGGCACCTGTCCCTCGGACGTTCCTTCTGGGACTGATCGGTTAGCCCTGCGGCAGGCATGGCTTCACTGTGCCTGCCAGCCTCCCCCCAGAGCCTTGTACAGCGCGATACTCGCCTGCATGCGCGCCAGTCGTAATTGCACGTTCAGGTCCTGCGCTGCATACAGTGTGCGTTGAGTCTCCAGCACCGTCAGCAAATCCTCGGCACCTGCTTCATAGCGACTCTGGGCAATCTCAAAAGCCCTCTGCGCCTGGTCCAGCTCTTCACGCTGCCACTGCCGCTGCTCGTCGAGGCCGTGGATGCTGTTGAGGGCTTTTTCAACGTCGGCAAACCCGTTGATGATCGCGCCCCGGTAGAGTTGCAGGAGCTCATCCTGGCGGGCCAGGGTTTTGTCGCGCTCGGCCCCCAGGCGCCCGTTGTCGAAGATGGGCGCGGTGAGCCCGGCGGTGAGGTTGTAGAACGGGCTTCGCAGAATGTCTGACGCGGTGCTGGCGCCCGAGCCGATGCTGGCACCCAACAGGACGGTGGGCAACATGGCCGCACGGGCCACGACCACGTCGGCCTGGGCTGCGGCAAGTCGGGCCTCGGCGCTGGCAATGTCAGGGCGGCGGCTGAGCAGTTCACTGGGAATCCCGGCGGCGATGCCCGGCCAGTTGATGTGTTCGAAGCGTTGTTGCCCCAGGTCGAGCTGTTGCACCGGTACACCGAGCAGGGCCGCCAGGGTGATTACCGCCTCCTGCGCCTGTTGCTGCACCTGCGGCAATTGCCTTTGCTGTGCCGCCACCAGGCTCTTTTGCTGGGCCAGCTCCAGGGCGGTGGCCGAACCTGCGGTGTAGCGTGCCTGGACCAGGTCAAGCACGTTGCGCGCGTTGGCCAGGTTCAGCGCGGCGATACGGTTTTGCTCCTGGAGTGCCAACGCTTGCGTGTAGCTGTTGGCCACGCCGCTGAGCAGGGTCAGTTCTACGGTGGCTTGATCGAATTCGCTGGCACGCACCCCAAGTGTTGCGCTGTCACGCGCGGCGCGGCGGCCACCCCAGAAATCGACTTCGTAGCTGGCGGTGAGGCTCGCGTCAAAGCTGTCCACGGCCTTGTTGTCATCGTCGACATCCAGTTGGCTGTAGCCCTTGCCGCGCAGCAGTTTCTGGCGGCTGGCATTGACGCCGCCCACCACGGAGGGCAGCAGCGGTGCACCGGCGATCACGGCACTGGCTTGCGCCTGATGTACCCGGGCGATCGCGGCAGCCAGGTCGTAACTGCCAAGCTGGGCTTGGCTCACCAGCCGGTCGAGGGCCGGGCTGCCGAAGGTGCTCCACCATTTTCGGGTGTCCTGGCGTGGGGTGTCGGGGTTGGGTGACTGCCAGGCGGCGGGCGCATGCACACCACTGTCTACGGGAGGAGCCAGGTTGCTGCAGGCCGCCAGCATCAGGCTGACGGCGAGGAGGGACAATTGCGCTTTCATGGGGCGATCATTCACTGGTAAGGGCCGTGACCGGGTCAAGGCGAGCGGCTTTGCGGGCTGGCATAAAGCCGAAAACGACACCCGTCACCAACGCGCAGGCGAACGCGCCGAGGCCTGCCGGGAAGGAAAAAGCAACGGCGATATCGCTGAGGGTCAACACACCACCGATGAGCAAGGCCAAGACAATTCCGGTCACGCCGCCTACCAGTGAAAGCATCACGGCTTCAGTCAGGAACTGACGCAGGATGTCCCGCTGGCGGGCTCCGGTGGCCATGCGGATGCCGATTTCCCGGGTGCGTTCCCGTACGGTCATCAGCATGATGTTCATCACGCCGATGCCACCTACCAGCAGGGAGATGGCGGCAATCGCACCCAGCATCAGCGACAGGGTGTTCTGGGTACGGGCTTCGGCCTGAATCATCGCAGCGTTGTTGGTCAGTTCGTAATCGCGCTTGCCGTCATGCAGGTGCAGCATCAATTGGTCGATGGCCTGTTCAGCGTCTTTGACATTGCGCGCATCGGCGGCGGCGATCGCCACGTATTCGGGATTGCGGCTGCCGAACAGTCGGATGCTGGCGGCGGAATAGGGCACGGCAATCCGGTCGTCGCTGTCCTGGTCGCCAGAGCTTGCGCCCTTGCCGGCCAGTACGCCGACCACCTGGAAGGGCACGTTTTCAATCAGGATGTACTGGCCGATGGGGTCGGCAACGTCTTTGAGCAGGGTGTCCCGGACCTTCTTGCCGATCACCGCCACGGCCGAGGCTGCTTGTTCATCCGCTTCGGTAAAGTAGCTGCCTTCGACCACCGGCCAGTTGAAAATAGTCGGGAAGTTGGTGTCGTTGCCACCCACGTAGGCGGCGTGGTCAAGGTTGCCGAAACGTACCGTCGCCCGCGCGCCGTTGACGGGCATGATGCGTTGCACCTGCGGCAAGTCGGCAAGGGCAGCCACGTCATCCAGGGTGATGATGCCAGGCGGTGAGCGTGGGTTCGGCGTGTGGCCGCTGAGGTAAATAATGTTGGAGCCGAAGGCGCCCATCTGTGCCATGACTTGGCGCTTGCTGCCTTCACCCACGGCCAGCATCACCACCACTGACGCCACGCCGATAACGATCCCCAGCAACGTCAGCGCCGTGCGAAACCGGTTGATCCACATCACCCGCCAGGCTGCGCGGACCGCGTCCACCAGTTCACCTTTCCAGGCGCCGGTGTGCTCGCTGCCCAGGGCCAGGCGCTGGCGCAGGTCCACCGCCTGAAGGGCGCCTGTGGGGGCATCGGCAGCGGTGGCGTGTCGGGCGGTATCGCTGATGATCTGGCCGTCGCGGATTTCAATGATGCGCTTGGCGCGGGCGGCGACTTCCCGGTCGTGAGTAATGAGAATGACCACGTGCCCCTGGCCTGCCAGCTCATCCAGCAGGGCCATGACCTCCGCGCCGCTCTGGCTGTCCAGGGCGCCGGTGGGCTCGTCGGCGAGGATGATGTGCCCGCCGTTCATCAAGGCCCGTGCAATGGACACCCGTTGCTGTTGGCCGCCGGACAATTGATGGGGGCGGTTGCCGGTGCGGCTGGCCAGGCCCAGGCGGTCCAGCAGTGCAGCGGCACGGGCGTGACGCTCGGCTGCCGGCAGGCCGGCGTAGATGGCTGGCATCTCGACGTTTTCCTGGGCCGAGCCCGACGGGATCAGGTGATAGCCCTGGAATACAAAACCGAACGCTTCCCTACGCAACCAGGCCAGCTCATCGCTGTCGAGTTGGGCGACGTTTTCGCCGGCGAACAGGTAGTCACCCTGACTGGGTCGGTCCAGGCAGCCAAGGATATTCATCAGGGTCGATTTGCCGGAGCCCGAGGTGCCGACAATCGCGACAAACTCGCCCGCATGAATCGACAGGTCAATGCCTCGCAGCACGTCGACCTTGGGGCTGTCGTCACCGCCGTAGGACTTGCGAATATCGCGCAGTTCGATCAGAGGCGTTTGCATTCAGCCGTCCTTGCCGTCGGATGTACCGGTCAGCAGGTGATCGCCCTCGTTCAAGCCCTCCAGTACCTGAATGTGGCGCCGGTCGCTGATACCGGTGCGCACTTCGAGGCGTTTGATCGTGCCATTGGCCGCCACCACCTGGGCGATGTGCCGGTCTGGAGTGGGGCCGCTGCGCAGTGCTGCGATGGGCGCCGTGAGGGTGTTGTGGGCTGCACTGGCGACAAAAAATACCTGGGTGGTCATTTCGGCCATCAGCGCATGGTCGGTGTTTTCGACATCCAGCAACACCGTATAGAGCACCACCCGGCCGCTGCCGCTTTTGCTTGAACTGGCAGGGCTGCCGCCGCCCTGGCTGGTTTCGTTGAGAGGCTTTGGCGGGATCGGCAGGATCTGCCGCACCGTGCTGGTCCAGCGCCGTGCTCCACCACTCAAGGTGGTGAAGTAGGCGCTCATGCCGGGTTTGACGTGGCCGATATCGGCCTCCGACACCTCGGCCCAGACGGTCATGGGCGAAAGCTTGGCGATACGCATGATGAGCGGCGTCTGCTGCTGAGCGTTGAGGGTCTGGCCAACGCGAGCATCCACGGCCACCACTGTGCCCGACATCGGTGCGTAGATGCGGGTATAGCCCAGTTCGGCTTCGTCGCTGCGCAGGCTGGCCTGAGCCTGGCGGATCTGTGCCTGGAACATGTCGACACGCGCCTGGGTGGCGCTCAGTTCAGCCTTGGCGGTCTGGACGTCTTCCTCGCGCGTGGCGTTACTCGTCACCAGCCGTTGCTGGCGCTGATACTTCTGTCGCGCCAGTTCGTGCTGGGCCCGTTGCTCCTGCAACTGGGCCTGCAGGTTTTCAATTGCATAGCGACTCGCGTCCAGCTTGGCTTTTTGCGTGGACGGGTCGATCTCCACCAGCAGTTGGCCTTCCTTGACCTCGTCACCCGCCTCGACGTGGATCTTCTGGATCTGTCCGGACGCCTGGGCACCCACGTCTACATAGCGCCGGGGCTGAAGGGTGCCTAGCGCAGTCACACTGCTTTCGATATCACCCCGGGTCACGGTGACGGTCGTCAGACGGTCCCGGCCCGGTGGCAGGACCTGCCAGGCAGCGACACCAATAACAGGAATCAGGCACGCGACCACAAGCAGGGCGCGTCGGGCAGGTCGAGGGCGTTTCATGCTTAGGTTCCAGCCAGGAAAGATCGGGCCGCAGGTGCGGGAAGCTGTCAGGTAAACGAGAGAATTGGCCGAAGATTTAGGCCGTTACATATGTGGTTACAGCTCTTGTCGAAGAAAAAATGGCCTGTCGATGCAAGTCTTCTTTAAAACTAGATGAGAATTACTATAAATTACACACGCCTCAAACTGCCATCATCGAGCAGCGTCACCGAAACGGCGGTTATCTTCGATTTCAAGGACCTAATGCCGCTCTCCAAGCGGTTGGGAGTCATGTTGGAAAACTACTATCGCGAGCTGGTGTGTTTCCTTAATGCCAGGCTGGGCAACCGTCAGGTGGCCGAAGATGTGGTGCATGACGCTTATGTGCGGGTGCTGGGGCGCGCCAGTGAGGTCCCGATCGAGCAGCCCCGGGCGTTTCTTTATCGCACGGCGCTCAACCTGGTGATTGATGGTCACCGGCGCAACGCCCTGCACCAGGATGAACCCCTCGAAGTACTCGACAGCGAAGAGCGTTTTTCGCTGTCCTCGCCCCACCACAGCCTGGATCACGGCCAGCGCCTGGAGATGCTCGAGCGCGCCCTGGCCGAACTGCCGCCGCTCTGCCGTGACAGCTTCCTGCTGCGTAAGCTCGAAGGCATGTCCCACCTGCAAATCGCCGAACGCCTGAGCATTTCCCGCGCGCTGGTGGAAAAACATATCGTCAATGCCATGAAGCATTGCCGGGCACGTATGCGTGAGTGGGATGCGCACTGATTCCAGCGGTAGCTAAATTTTTTTTCATTGTCCTCGTCTTCTATCAACACATGACCTGTTGCTGTGCCTTCAGGTCGCTGAGGCTTTCCCGCCCCCAACGCCACGGGGCTTATCCAGAGGACACTGGAATGACACAGGCAATTGCATCGCCCGCGGTTCACGACCTGATCGGTATCGGTTTCGGCCCTTCGAACCTGGCGCTGGCCATTGCCTTGCAAGAGCGCGAGAAAGCCCAGGGCAAGCTGGACGTGCTGTTTCTCGACAAGCAGGCTGACTACCGCTGGCACGGCAACACCCTGGTGGCCCAGAGTGAGTTGCAGATTTCCTTCCTCAAGGACTTGGTGACCCTGCGCAACCCCACCAGTCCGTATTCTTTCGTCAATTACCTGAAAGCCCACGGGCGCCTGGTAGATTTCATCAACCTGGGCACCTTCTATCCGTGCCGCATGGAGTATAACGACTACCTGCGCTGGGTCTCCGGGCAGTTCCAGGCGCAAAGCCGTTATGGCGAGGAAGTGCTGGCCATCGAGCCGATCCTGCATCAGCAGCAGGTTGAGGCGTTGCGGGTGATCTCACGGGATGCCCAGGGTGAGCAGCACGTACGTACGACCCGCTCGGTGGTGGTCAGCGCCGGTGGTACGCCGCGTATTCCGTCGTCGTTCAAGGCGCTCAAGGACGACGGGCGGGTGTTGCATCACTCCCAGTACCTGGCGCGCATGGCCCAGCAGCCGTGTGTCGACGGCAAACCGATGCGCATCGCGATTATCGGTGGCGGCCAGAGCGCGGCCGAGGCGTTTATCGACCTCAACGACAGTTTCCCTTCGGTGCAGGTGGACATGATCCTGCGCGGTTCGGCGCTAAAACCTGCCGATGACAGCCCGTTCGTCAACGAAGTGTTCTCGCCGGAATTCACCGACCTGGTGTTCCAGCAGAACGGCAGTGAGCGCGAGCGCTTGGTCAACGAGTACCACAACACCAACTATTCGGTGGTGGACCTGGACCTGATCGAGCGTATCTACGGGATCTTCTACCGCCAGAAAGTCTCCGGCATCGCCCGTCACGCGTTCCGTACCCTGACCACCGTGGAAAAAGCCACCGCCGGGCCGTTGGGCGTCGAGTTGGCATTGCGCAACAACGCCACCGGCGAGACCAGCCTCAACCATTACGACGCCGTGGTGCTGGCCACCGGTTACGAGCGCCAGATGCACCGCCAGTTGCTGGCACCGTTGGCGGAATACATGGGCGACTTCGAAGTCAGCCGCGACTATCGCATTGTCACTGACGAGCGCTGCAAGGCCGGCATCTATATGCAGGGTTTCAGCCAGGCCAGCCATGGCTTGAGCGACACCTTGCTGTCGATCCTGCCGATCCGTGCCGACGAGATTGCCGCGTCGCTGTACGAACACGACCGCACCCGCGGCAAGGGCCGTTCGGTGCAGGATCTCTTGTTCGCGACCGCTAGCTGAGGACCGCCCGCTGCCCACTGTAGGAGCGAGCTTGCTCGCGAAGGTCGTCAACGATGACGATGGAAACCTGATACCCCGCAGCGCTCTCAGGTTTTTCGCGAGCAAGCTCGCTCCTACAGACGGCACTTGAACCCCGGGGCTTGCTGCTGATACTGTACAAAAAACCAGTATCGGTAGAAGTCCCATGCAGTTGATCGAAAAACTCAGCATCCTTGCCGACGCCGCCAAGTACGACGCCTCCTGCGCCAGCAGCGGCGCGCCCAAGCGCAGCTCGGAAGGCAAGGCGGGGCTGGGTTCCACCGATGGCATGGGCATCTGCCACAGCTATACGCCCGATGGTCGCTGCGTCTCCTTGCTCAAGGTATTGCTGACCAACTTCTGCCTCTACGACTGCCAATACTGCGTCAACCGCCGTTCCAGCGACGTGCCCCGTGCACGCTTCAGCCCGGAGGAGGTGGTGACCCTGACCCTCGATTTCTACCGGCGTAATTGCGTAAGCGGGCTGTTTCTCAGCTCCGGCATCATCCGTTCGGCCGACTACACCATGGAGCAGTTGGTGCGGGTGGCCAAACTCCTGCGGGAAGAGCATGACTTCCGTGGCTATATCCACCTCAAGACCATTCCCGAAGCCGACCCGGCGCTGATTGCCGAGGCGGGGCGGTATGCCGATCGCCTCAGCGTGAATATCGAGTTGCCGACGGACAAGAGCCTGCAAACCCTGGCGCCGGAGAAGCAGATCGTCTCGATCAAGCAGGCGATGCAAACCATCTACACCGGTGAACAGACCGTGCTTAACGAACCCCGCGCGCCGCGTTTCGCGCCGGCCGGGCAAAGCACGCAGATGATCGTCGGTGCTGATGACACCGACGACAGCACCATCCTCCACAGTGCCGAGGCGTTGTACGGCAATTTCAAATTGCGCCGGGTGTATTACTCCGCATTCAGCCCGATTCCCAACAGCCCGAAAAGCGTGCCCCTGGCTGCGCCGCCGCTGATGCGCGAGCACCGCTTGTACCAGGCGGATTTCCTGTTGCGCAGCTATGGGTTCAGCGCCAATGAACTGTTTGAAGGGCCGGGCGACCTGGCCCTGGATATCGACCCCAAGCTGGCCTGGGCGCTGGAGCACCGCGAGGTATTTCCGCTGGATTTGAACCGCGCCGAGCCTACGCTTATTGCGCGCATTCCCGGAATTGGCCTGCGCACCACCCAGCGGCTGGTGGACCTGCGTCGCCAGCGCAAGATCCGCTTCGAGGACCTGGCGCGCATGCGCTGTGTGCTGGCCAAGGCCAAGCCGTTTTTCATCACCAGTGACTACCACCCGCAACAGGCGGAAAGCACCAGCGTGCTGCTGCGCGAACAACTGCGCGACCGTCCGCAGCCGCAGCAAATGGGGCTGTGGGGATGATCAGCCTGGAATGCGACAACCTGTTCAGCACCTGGCGCGAGCAGGCGCGCTGGTTGCTCAGCCATCAGATTGACCCCAGCCACGTGAGTTGGGGCGTGGCCGAGGTGGCGGACCTGTTTGCCACCGACGAGCAGTACCCGGCAGAGTGCGGGCCGTTCCAGGCGCGGATTCCCAAGGCGCTGCTGGAGCTGCTGGAGTCTGCCGCGTGTTATCACGGTGAACAGCGCTGGAGCCTGTTGTACGAGGTGTTGTGGCGCGTCAGCCATGGGGACCGCACGGCGATGATGTCGGGGGACAAGCTGGGCAGCGAGTTGCAGCGGCGGATCAAGCAGGTGCAGCGCGAGGCACATCACCTGCATGCGTTTGTGCGGTTTATCGCGTTGCCGGCAGAGGCGGGGCCGGAGTTGCCCGAGTACGTGGCTTGGCATGAGCCGGCCCACGACATCTTGAAGGTTGCCAGCCAGCATTTTGTCGGGCGCATGGGGCGTCACCGCTGGATGATCGCCACGCCGCTGGACGGGGTTTATTACGACGGGGAGCAGTTGATGCATCGGCGGCAATGCCCGGTGGAGTGGCAGGCGTTGGCACAGAATGTCGAGGATCCCCACAGTGCGATGTGGCTGACGTACTACAGCCATATCTTTAACCCGGCGCGGTTGAATCCCAAGGTGATGGAAGGGCATTTGCCGAGTCGGTTCTGGAAGAATCTGCCGGAGGGCAAGTTGATTCCGGGGTTGATCAGCGAGGCGCGTACGGGCAAGCAGCGGGATGGGCAGGCGAAGATGATCGGGGCGCGTCCAGGCAAGCGGATTTCAAGCGGGCACGGT
>NZ_JAXCIS010000179.1:0-20823 GCF_034044025.1 Pseudomonas sp. SED1 | reverse complement strand
TAGGCGGCCGTTATCTAAATAACGGATATCCCCCCAATCCGCGCCCGCGCCCGCAGCGCCTGCTCAGGCAACCCCAGCGCCTCATACACCACCACCAAAGCCCGATTCGTCGGCACATCCAGCCCGTCATACCGCCGGCGCAATTCCAGCGTCTGCTGCGACCCGAGCCAATCCCCAACCCGCAACCGTGCATCCAGCTCCACCTGCGCAAACAAATCCCGCTGCGCATGACTTCCGCCAATCTCATTCAGCCGCGGCAACGCTATCCCCAGCTGTTCCAACGCCCGCCGGCCATCCCCCCGGGCATGCGCCAACAACCCCCCAGCCAACGGCAACGTCACTTCCCGCCAAACCGGCCGCGCCTCCACACTGTGCCTGCGCAAAGCCGACAACAACTGATCCGCCTCAGGCTTACCCGCCCGGGCCAACCCGTACAAATACTGCACACTCAAAAACGGCTGAACCGCATCCCCAACCCGCCGCTGCAGGTAAGGCGCCAACGCCTGCCACCGCTCACCCACATCAATCCCGGCCAACTCCAGCCGCGCCAGCAACGACACCGCGCCCACCTGGTCCTGGGAGTACTCCGGCAAGATCCCCCACACATGCCGGTCATAAATCTCCAGCACCCGCTGGTCCTCACCGCGTGCCAGATAAAACAACGCCAGGTGCCACCAGTTATGGGTGTACATAAACGAGTTCAAACCGTCCCAGTGATGCTTCACCCCCTCGAGAAACCCGATGCCTTCCTCGATACGCCCCTGAGTCAGCATCACATGGGCCAGCGCGTGATGAGCCCACGGCTCGGACGCTTGCAGGCGCAAGGCTTCCCGAGCACTGGCCTCGGCTTCCTCCAGCAAATGACACTGCTCATAAGCAAACGCCAGCAACCCGTGACTGTGGGCGATATCCGGCGCACCCGCCGTGGCCTTCAACCCGATACGCAGCAGCGCCGGCCAGTTGCCCCGGTTGAATTCCAGATACTGGTTGAGCTTGGCGGCAAACAAGTCCCGGGGATAGAGGTCCAGCAGGTGCTCGCTGAGGCGCAGCACCTCATCCAGCTCATCACTGATCCAGGCCTGCAGCAGCTCCAAATACCGTAGAGCTCGGGGATGTTGCGAATTCACCGCCGCCGCTCGTTGGCGGTACTTCTCTGCCAGTGCGGGGCCTTCAGGCGACTCGATAAACATCAGCAACAGCCCGGCAAATCCACTGGCCAGCGCTGAATCGGGATCGGCGTCGGCCGCCGTGAGAATGCCCTCGGCGCGGGGCTGATAGCCGAGAAAACCACCGATGAAATCATCCAGGCCCTGACGGGTGACGGGGTTGAGGGTGTCGATGGGGTTGCCCAGATAATCCAGTGACATGCGCTTCAAACTCATGGGTTCAGATAGCGGTTAGACGGGCAAACCTTGTGCCAGTGATGGGTCCCCTCAAACTTCAAACCTTACCGTAGCAGGTGCCGAGCCTTGGCGAGGCTGCGTTGGCGGCGTACCTGACACACCGCAGACGCAGCCTCGCCAAGGCTCGGCAGCTGCTACGCACAACCATTTCTCAAGAAGGCGGGCTGTTGCTTTTTCCACACTCGTCCCGGCCACTGTGGTTTTTTCATCACTGCGGTGGCCCCTGACCGCCGCAAACCCAAGGCCATCGCCCCATGGCACAGCCCTTGCTAAATCCCTGACAAAACCTTAGTCAAGGAGTCTCCATGCGCCCTTTATCTTTTCGCCGTGTCCTTTCATACCTGGGACTTGGCGCCGTGC
This sequence comes from Pseudomonas sp. SED1, assembly GCF_034044025.1. Taxonomy (NCBI): domain Bacteria; kingdom Pseudomonadati; phylum Pseudomonadota; class Gammaproteobacteria; order Pseudomonadales; family Pseudomonadaceae; genus Pseudomonas; species Pseudomonas sp. SED1. The sequence goes on along the minus strand of NZ_JAXCIS010000179.1, from coordinate 19,060 downwards.
TGCTGGCCGGCACCGCTCAGGCGCAACCCCATGACGGCGGCGTGCTGAACCTGGTGGCCCAACCCGAACCGCCGTCGCTGATGCACGGCGTGGTCAGCCACGTGTCCACCCAGTACGTCAGCGGCAAGATCCTCCAGGGCCTGCTGACCTTCGACACCGACCTGAAACCCAAACCGGTATTGGCCAAGGCCTGGACCGTTTCCCCCGATGGCCTGACCTACACCTTCGATTTGCAGGACAACGTGCGCTGGCATGACGGCCACGCCTTCACCGGCGATGACGTGGTGTTCAGCTTCCAGACCTTCTACCCCGAAGTGGACAAGCGCCTGGGCGGGGTCTTCACCGAATACGTCGACAGCATCACCGCCAAGGGCCCGCTGCAGGTGGTGTTCCAGCTCAAGAAACCCTTCGCGCCGTTGCTCTCGGCCCTGGGCAGCGGGCTGCGGCCTGTGGTACCCAAGCACCTCTACGAGAACACTGACTTTCGCAACAACCCCTATAACCTCAAGCCTGTCGGCACCGGCCCGTTTGTGTTTGTGGAGTGGAAACGCGGCGCCTATATCAAGCTGGCAAAGAACCCCGACTACTGGAAAAAGGGCCTGCCACACCTGGATGCGATCATCTTCCACGTGATCCCGGACGGCTCGTCCCGCGCTGCGGCTTTCGAGCGCAACGACGTGCAGGTGCTGCGCAGCGGTGATGCCGACTATTCCGACCTCAAGCGCCTGACCGCCTTGCCAGATGTGCAGTCGTCGGAAAAAGGCTGGGAGCTGTATTCCGGCCTGGCCTTCCTGCAGATCAATACGCGCAAGCCACCGCTGAACAACCCCAAGGTGCGCCAGGCGATCCTGTATGCGCTGAACCGCCAGTTCATCGTCGACAACATCTTCTTCGGTTCGGGCAAGGTTGCCCCCGGCCAGTTCGTGTCCACCTCGCCGTATCATGACCCGCAATTGCCGCAGTACACCTATGACGTGAAAAAAGCCAAGGCGCTGATTGCCGAGTCCGGCGTGGACGTGGGTGCGGTGCGGATTCGCCTGCTCAACGGCGAGAAGGGCGGCGCCTGGGAGCGCTTGGCCGAATACACCAAGCAAGCCCTGCAACCGCTGGGCTTCAAGGTACAAGTGGTGACGTCCGACGCCGCCACCTGGTTCCAGCGCGTCAGCGATTGGGACTTCGACCTGACCTACAACTTCATCTTCCAGATCGGCGACCCGTACCTGACCAACGCCTACCTGTACCGCTCCGACTACATCCTCAAGACTTCGCCGTTTGCCAACGTCAGCGGCTACAACAGCCCCGAGGCCGATGCCCTGTGGACCCAGGTCGCCAACACCCCGGAAGGCCCGGAACGCACCAGGCTCTATAGCCAGTTGGAAAACGTGCTGAACACCGAGCTGCCGATCGCGCCGATCTTCGAAATGCGCTACCCGACGCTGTTCCACAAAGAGGTGAAGAACCTGCTGCAAACCGCCACCAGCCTTAACGAAGACTACGAAAGCGTCTACCTCGACGCGCCTGCACCATGAACGGGTTGCTGTATTTCAGCGGTCGCCTGCTCAAGGCACTGTTGATGATTGTGGCGGTGCTGGTGCTGGGCTTTTTGCTGATCCGCCTGGCGCCGGGTGATCCGGCGCTGCTGTTGGCCGGCGAGGCAGGGGTGGACGATGTGCAGTTCATCGAACACCTGCGCCAGACCATGGGCCTGGACAAGCCGTTGCTCACGCAGTTGCTGATCTACCTGGGCAATATCGCCCATCTGGACCTGGGTTATTCCTACCGCAACCAGACCCCGGTGTGGTCGCTGATTGCCGAGCGTTTGCCGGCGACCTTGGCCCTGATGGGCTCGGCATTTTTGCTCTCGTCGGTGCTTGGCGTCACCCTGGGGACGTTGGCCGCCCGGGCCCGGCAGAAGCGTCACTGGCTGGATGGCGTGATCTCCCACGGCGCATTGCTGCTGTATGCGATGCCGCCATTCTGGCTGGCGATGCTGCTGATCCTGTTGTTCTCCGTCAGCCTCGATTGGTTGCCGGCGTTTGGCATGGAAACGGTGGCGCAGGACTTTTCCCTGCTCGACCGGCTCAAGCACCTGCTGCTGCCGTGCGTGTCGTTGAGCGTGCTGTTCCTCGCCTTGTATATCCACCTGACCCGCGCCGCCGTGCTCGACGCCCTTGGCCAGGAATACGTGCGCACCGCCCACGCCAAGGGCCTGCACCCGCGGCGGATTTTGTACGTGCATGTGTTGCGCAATGCGCTGTTGCCGGTGGTGACCTTTGCCGGTTTGCAACTGGGCCAGTTGGCCAGCGGCGCGTTGCTGGTGGAGGTGGTGTATTCCTGGCCGGGGATTGGTCGCTTGATGTACGACTCGCTGGCCCAGCGTGACTACGGCGTGTTGATGGGCGGTTTCCTGGTGATCTCGATTCTGGTGGTGGGCTTTAACGTGTTGACCGATGTGATCTGTCGTTTTCTCGACCCGCGTATCGGTGCAGGAGTGCAAGGCTGATGCTGGTTTTCCGACGTTTTGTGCGCCAGCCTGCGGCGTTGATCGGTGCGCTGTTTTTGCTGCTGCTGACGCTGTTGGCGATCGCCGCACCCTGGCTGACCAGCAGCTCGCCATGGGAGATGAACAGCCAGCCGATGCTCGCGCCATTCCACGACCCGGCCCATTGGCTGGGCAGTGACCTGCTCGGTCGCGACCTCGCCAGTGGCCTGCTGTACGGCGCGCGAGTGTCCCTGGCCGTGGGGGCGCTGGCCAGCCTGGCGACCCTGGTGGTGGGCCTGCTGGTCGGCGCGGTCGCCGGCTATTTCGGTGGCTGGCTCGACGGTGTGCTGATGCGCATTGCCGAGTTCTTCCAGATCATTCCGCAACTGGTACTGGCGGTAATCCTGGTGGCGATCCTTGAGCCGTCCCTGTTCTCCATCGTGCTGGCCATCGCACTTGTAGCGTGGCCGGCGGTGGCACGGTTGGTGCGCAGTGAGTTCCTGACCCTGCGCCAGCGCGAATTCGTGCAGGCCGCGCGGGTGCTGGGGCAGTCGCCGCTGGGGATCATCGTCCAGCAGATCCTGCCCAACGCCCTGGCGCCGTTGCTGGTGACCATGACCTTTGTCATGGCCACGGCGATCCTCACCGAAGCGGCCCTGGCGTTTCTCGGCTTGAGCGACCCGGAAGCCATGAGCTGGGGCTACATGATCAATGCCTCCCGTGGCTTGCTGCGGGACGCCTGGTGGATGAGCTTTCTGCCGGGGTTGGCGATTGTGCTGTGCGTGCTGGCGGTCAATCGAGTCGGCGAAGGTTTGCGTGTGGCCTTTGAGCCCGGGAGGTCGCTATGACGTTGTTGAGTGTTGAGCATTTGCGCATTGCCTTGCCGGCCGGTGCCGACCGCAGCCATGCGCTGTATGACCTGTCACTGCAACTGAACCGTGGCGAATGCTTGTGTGTGGTGGGTGAATCCGGTTCCGGCAAGTCAATGCTGGCCAAGGCTTTGCTGCGCCAGTTGCCGGACTCGCTGAAGGTAGAACGCGGGCGTCTGGTGTTTCGCGACGAAGACCTGGCCGACCGCAGCGAGGAGGCCATGCGTCAACTGCGCGGGCGGGATATCAGCATGGTATTCCAGGAGCCCATGAGCGCCCTCAACCCACTGTTGCGGGTGGGCGAACAGATCGATGAAACCCTGCGCGCCCATGGCGTGGCAGCGGCACGGGTGCGGCGTCAGCGGGTGGTGGATTTGCTCGGTTATGTCGGCTTGCCCGACCCTGAGCGCTTGCGACTGGCGTATCCGTTTGAACTGTCCGGCGGGCAGCGTCAGCGGGTGGTGATCGCCATGGCCCTGGCGTTTGATCCGGCGCTGTTGATTGCCGATGAGCCGACCTCGGCGCTGGACGTGACCACCCAGGCGCAGATTCTCGACCTGCTGCGCAAGATCCAGCAGGACAAGGGCATGGCGCTGTTGTTTATCACCCACGACTTTGCCGTGGTTGAGGCGATTGCCGACCGGGTATTAGTGCTGGAAAAGGGCCGGGTGGTGGAGCAGGGCACGGCCCCGACGGTGTTGCGGGTGCCCCGTGAAGACTACACCCGGCAATTGTTGGCGGCGGTGTCGGCGCAACCGCTGGTACCGCGTACACAGGTGGCCGGTCCGGTGGTGCTCAGGGCCGAAGCGCTGGGTAAGGTATTCAGCAGTCGTAGCGGTTGGTGGGGGCGGCGTACGACTCAGGCGTTGGACGCGGTTCAGCTGCAATTGCGTGAAGGCGAAACGTTGGGGATTGTGGGGGAGTCGGGGTCGGGCAAGTCGACCCTGGGCCGGTGCCTGGTGCGTCTGTTGCGCGCTGACAGCGGGCGGATTGAGTGGTTGGGGCGGGATGTCGCGGGGCTGTCTGAAGGGCGGCTGCGAGCGTTGCGCAGTGATGTGCAGATGATTTTCCAGGATCCGTTTGCGTCGCTCAATCCACGGCAGACAGTGGGGCAGATTGTTATGACTGGGCCTTTGGTGCAGGGGGTTTCCAAGGCGGATGCCGAGCGGCGGGCCCGTGAGTTGCTGGGGTTGGTGGGGTTGCCGGCAGCGGCGTTTGAGCGGTTTCCCCATGAGTTTTCTGGTGGGCAGCGGCAGCGCATAGGCATCGCCCGGGCGTTGGCGGTGGAGCCTAAGGTATTGATCGCTGACGAGTGTGTGTCGGCGCTTGATGCATTGATCCAGGTGCAGATTCTGGAACTGCTGGAGTCGCTGCAGCGGCGGTTGAAGTTGAGCATTGTGTTTATTACTCATGACTTGCGGGTGGCTGCGCGGTTGTGTGATCGGATTGCGGTGATGCGTCAGGGGCAGGTGGTGGAGCAGGGGGAGACGGCGGCGCTGTTTGCTGATGCGCGGCATCCGTATACGCGGGAGTTGTTGATGGCTGAGGCGATCTGACTTGGGTTGTTGGGGTTGGGGGCATATCCGTTATTCAGGTAACGGCCACCTATGGTTTCGCTCTTACAGCGAGTCACGTTGCAAAAGCGGCAAAGGCGACCTGAGTGTTAGAGCAAAAGCAGAGCCGCTTTATGTGGGAGCGGGCTTGCTCGCGAAGAACCTGAGAGCGCCGCGTTGAATCAGGATGTTCGCGTTATCGTTAACGACCTTCGCGAGCAAGCCCGCTCCCACATTTGGATCGTGTCCGCCTTTGATTTTGCTGTTGCTTCAACTGAGTGGTGGGGCAAGAGCGTTTTGCTTACGTTTGACTGGGCTGGCATTCCGGCTGTTCAAAAGTGAGCCGCTGTAAGAGCGGAACCGATACAAGCCATCACCTGAATAACGGATATGTACCCAACCCTTTCACTTATTGAGAAACCTCCATGCCGACCTCTTTCACCGAACTGCCAGTGATCCAGGGCCAACAACTGGAAATCCGCCCCAATCGCCACCTGAGCATCACCCATCACGCGGGCACCACCCAACCCGACACGGTAGTGTTCTTCTGCCACGGCGCCGGCGGCAACAAAGACCAGTGGCGCCACCTATGGCAAGCCCTGAAAAACGAGGGCTACAGCCTGGTCGCCTGGGACCTCCTGGGCCACGGCGCCAGCGCAAAACCCCATAACCCAGAGGCTTACGCCTGGCCCGAACTGGTCGCCGACTACCTGGAAATCCTCAAACGCTACAGCGGCCCCCGCAACCTCATCGTCGCCCACTCCTTCGGCACCGGCCTGAGCCTGAGCGCCTTGCTGGCCAACCCCGCGATCCCCATCGAAGCCGCATTACTGCTGGGCACCCAACTGAACCGCCCCGGCAAAAGCGGCGGCCTGATGCGCCTGCCCGCATGGATGTTGGAATGGCTGCGCCCAACGCTGGCCAAAGGTTTCCGCCAGGCCGCCTGGAACGCCAAGGCCGACCCCGCACTGGTCGCCTACGAAGAAAAACTCACCGAGCGCAACCCGCTGTACATGTTCAAGGCCCTGATGAAAAACGTCCAATGGCCAGACGCCAATGCACTGCTCACCCTGACCTTGCCCGTGAGTGTGCTGGCCGGCGACAGCGACGGCCTGACCCCGGCCAGCGGCGGCGAAGCACTCGCCCGGCATTTGCCCAATGCCGAGTATCAGTTGCTGCCCGAATGCGGCCACCAACTCATGCTGGAAAAACCCGATGAGGTATTGGCCGCATTTCAGCGCCTGCTGTCAGCTCAGCGGGACGGCAGTTTCCAGCGCTCACGGTAGAGGTCGTACTGCGCCGCCGGCAGTTGCACCAGCAGCGGGTTTTCGCGCGGGTCCAGCCAGGCAAACAATGCCTGGATATTCACCGGCTCCATCGCCGTACAGCCCAATGTCCCCGCACTGACGCTGCGCCAGATATGCAGGAAAATACACGAACCGCCGTTGGCTGAAGCCGGGGTGTTGTGCTCGACAAAAATCCCCTGGCGGTACAGCTGATCCTTGCGCAGCATCCGCTCGGAGCTGGTCCAGTCCTTGTTCACCACCGAGCGGTCGACCAGGGTGTTGTAATGGCTGGACTGGCTGTCATCCACGCATTCGCGGGTGGCGGTGCTGGCGGTGTAAGGCAACCGGGTATCGGCGGTGGGGGCGTAGCCGAAGGCGCTGCCGAGCTTGAAGATGCCGGCCGGGGCCTTGCCATCGCCTTCATGCTTGAGAGGCTGCTGGTCGGGGGTTGGCGTGGTAAGGCCGGTGCCCCAGGCCATGCCGTTTTTGCCCACCACGATGGCAAACGGTTCGCCGACTTTCTGAAAGCCTTGCCCATGCCGCTCATAACGTTGTGCGGTGCCCTGAAGGGCGTTCCAGTCCGGGGTGGTGACCACGATCAGTTGCCGGCTGTCGTCGGGGATTTGCGCGAGCGCCACGTTTGAAAGCAGCGTCAGCAGCGCCGCGCAGGTTTTGATGAGCGTGTTCAACGTCGTTCAGTCCTTGAAAAGAGGGAAACCTCAAACGCTAGTTTTCGCCCCGGGCTTTATCAAGCTGAAGCTGTGTTTTGATGTTACCGCAGCGGTTCGATAGGGAAGTCCATCGGCTCGGCCCGCACCGGGTTTCGGCTATAGGTGAAGTGCCACCATTCGCCGGCATAACCGGCAAAGCCTTCCTTGGCCATCGCAGCGCTCAGCCGTTGGCGATTCTGCCGTGCCGCCTGGCTGATGTGGGGGCTGTTGGTATGGGCCATTTCGTCGAAGCAATCAAAACCGGTGCCCATGTCCAGGCCGCCATCCGGCAGGCGTCGTCCGTAATCGGCCGCGCAATCCACAACGGCGGTGTTGGCGCTCCAGGCCTGGGCAGGCAGGGCATCGGGGCTTGTCAGGGTGACGTCCACTGCCGCGCCGCGGGAGTGGTTGGAAACCTTGGCCACATAGCCCAGGCGCCAGAAATCCTGCTTGTTCACCCGAGGATAGAACTCGGCCTTGGCCGGATCGCCCGGCAGGCTGGCGAAGCGGCCCATGTTCGCGACGGCACGGCTGGGGCGATAGCAGTCGAATACCTTCAAGCCGTAACCCTGCCTGGCCAACTCGGCCTGGACCCGCACCAGTGCCTTTGCCGCGTCGGCAGACAGCACGCATTCGGCGGCGTTGTAGCCGTCCAGCGGTGCTCCGGTGAAGTTGTGGGGGCTGGCGTAGCGAATGTCCTGGGCGATGCTCGGGTCGAGGCTTCGCAGGTAAACCATGTTGGCTGGCATCGGCGTGTCTGCCGCTGCCGGCGCGGCGAGCACCAGGAGGCTCAGGACGGCAACTGCGGGGAAAGAGTAGGGCATGGGCGGCCGGGCTCGGGCGGTGGCTTAAGCGCGCCACACTAGCAATGCCCGGCCCATGCCGCCAGTGCTAGGGCGCGGCGCCGGGCACAAACGCCACACTGCCGCCGTCACGCTTGTGGAACAACCGTTCGCCGTTGTCCGGCTGGGTCGTGATGACCTGATGATCGTTGCCCAGATAGGCCAGCGGCGTTGGGTCATCCTTGGTGGACTGCGTGACAATAATCGTGCGCTTGGGATCAAAGGTGCGGCCGCTGGTTTTTTCCAGCCAGGCCATGAACGCCGCACTGTCGCCCTGGCGCGGAAAATCCTGGGTTTCGGCCACGTAGTAGAACGGCGCGCCGTGATTTTGCAGGGACATCGGCACCTTGTTGTCGACTTCCACCATCACCATTTGCCACTGATCCCACGCTGCGCTTTTCTCCGCCTGCGCTTGCACGTCGGCAGCGAAACGGGTCACGCCGCCGTTGCCATTGGTCCACGGATACACCACCCCGAGCACCAGCAGCATCACCCCGGCGGCGATGCCGAAGCCGCGGTACCAGGCTCGGCCGACCGTGCCGTTGCGGGCGATACGCTCACTGACCCACCACGCCGCCAGCAACTGCGCGAACGGCACCAGCGGCAGCACGTAGTAACTGCGTCGGCTGCCGCTGGCGGTGAAGAACACAAACAGCAGGCCCAGGCCCCACACCAGCCAGCGGGTGTTGGGCGGGGTGTCGCGCCAGTGCCGCACGGCCAGCCACAGGCCGAGGATCCAGCACGGGGCCCAGGGCAAGGTGTAGGCCGGGAGGTAGATCAGGTAGGTGTAGATCGGTCCCATATGGTCAAACGGGTCGAAGAAGCGCACCACGTTTTCCCGGAACACCAGTTCCAGGCCGCTTTCACCGTAGGTCGGTGCGCCGTAGAGATGGGACAGTACAAACGGAATCGCATAGAACGCCCCGGCGATAACCACGGCCAACACCAGCCGCAGGTTGAGATGACGCTTGTAGCGCTGTTCGCTGAGCAGGTGCGGCAACAGCACCAGGCCCGGCAGTACAAAGCCGATCAGCCCCTTGAACAGCGACGTCGCCGCCAGTAACAGGAAGAACACCGTGTAGCGCCCCAGCCGCGTGTCGTCCGGCCCCCGCCAATACCACCAGACGGCCGCCAGCACCCCGCACACGGTCAGCACGTCCGCCGTGGCCACTCGGGCCCAGAAGATGAAGTAGAAGGTGGTCGCGAGCATCCAGCCGGCAATCAGGCCGGTGCCTTTGCGAAATAGCCGCTCGCCGATCAGGTAGACCAACCAGATGCTCAGCCACGCCGAGATGACCGAAGACAGGCGCAACGACCACGGCCCCAGGCCGCCCATCAGGTTGGCAAAACCGGTGATCAGCCAATACGACGGCAGCGGTTTGTCGTAGTACGGGGTGCCCTTGAGGTACGGGTCAAAGTAGTCGCCGCTTTGCAGCATCTGCAGGGTGATGTTCGCCCAGCGGGTTTCCGGGCCCCACAGGTCGCGGGCGCCCAGGCCCAGCAGCAGGATTACGGCGGACACGCCAAGGAGCAACAGCAGGGCGCCGCGGTCGGTTTTCCAAAAATTCATGGAGCAGTTCCGATGTGGGATGAGCGTTGAATGGGTCACCCCACATTAATGCGGCTGTGTTACGGCAATGGCGGGTAAATGATGATCTCCAGATCGCCCTTGTAATAACGCTTGCCCCCCAGCGGCAGCTGGCCGGCTTCGCGCATTTCGCTGGTGCTCCTGACCCGCATCATCACGCCCACCGGGCCCTGCTGGCGCGCCTGCTTGAGCCAGGCTTGAACGCTGTCCAGATCCACCTTGCGGTGCATCGAGTCAGCGTATTGCAGGCCATAGCGCAGTTCGCCTTCAGTGTTGTAGAGCGTCACTTCGGGCCGGCGCAGGCGCCATGCCAAGGCAGACGCCGACTCCAGTTCGTTGCTCAGCAGCGCATGGGTCTGTTGCAGCTCCTCCAGGTGCTGGAGCACGAACTGGTCAGGCATCTGGTTATCTTCGATCACCGCCGGCATGCCGGCGGGCAACAGCGCCACCAGCAGGCCAATGCCCAAGGCCGGCATCGCCCACAGCACCAGCGGGCGGAACGCTTGCAGCAGGTTGGCGAGCATCCAGCCCATCAGCACGATGAACGTCAGGGACAGGTTGAACATCTCGCTGTGGCTGTTGCCGTACAACGGCCGGTCGATTTGCAGGTAGATCAACGTCACCATCGCCGCGAGGCCGATGCCCAGGTTGAGCAGGCCATTGACGCGCAGCGTGCGGGTGCGGGCGTTGGCCAGCAGGTCGATCAACGCATGGCCCATCAGCAGCGCCAGCGGCAGCAGGCACGGCATGATGTAGGTCGGCAACTTGCCGTTGCTCAGGCTGAAAAAGCCCAGGGGCAGCAGCATCCACAGCGCGAGGAAGACGATGGCGGGGTGACCTTTGTCCTTCCAGGCCTTGCATAGCGTTGCTGGCAGCAGCGCCGCCCACGGCAGGCAGGACACCACCATCAGCGGCAGGTAGAACCACCACGGCCGCGCATGTTGGGCGTTGTCGGAGGCAAACCGGCGAATGTGTTCGTGCCAGAAAAAGAAGCGCCAGAAGTCCGGCTCCTGCAGGTGGACCGTCAGCGCCCAGGGCAGGCACACCACGACCGCCGTCAGAATCGCCAGCGGGCCGTAGCGCAGCAGCTCGCCCAGGCGGCGCTGCCAGAGCATGTAAGGCAGGGCGATCAGTACCGGCAGCAGCCACGCAAGGAAGCCCTTGGTCATGAAGCCCATGCCGCAGGCCACACCCAATAAAGTCCAACTGGCGAGGCGGGTACGTGGGTTGGCACTGTCGAGGGCAAACCACAGGGCCACGAGGCTCAGGTTGACCCAGAAGGTGAATTGCGGATCCAGGTTGGAGTAACCCGCTTGCCCGGCCACCAGGCCGAAGCTCATATACAGCAGCGCGCAGGCAAAACTCTTGCGCGGGTCGTTCCACAGCCGGCGGGCGATCAGGTAGGCGAGCATGACGCTCAGGCCTGTGGTCAGCGCGGAGGCGATGCGTACACCGAACAGGTTTTCACCGAATATCGCCTGGCCCAGCGCGATCAGCCAGTAGCCGGCGGCGGGTTTTTCGAAATAGCGCACGCCCATGAAGTGCGGTGCCACCCAGTTGCCGCTCATGATCATTTCCTGGCTGATCTGGGCGTAGCGGGTTTCGTCGGGAATCCACAGGCCGTGCAGGCCCAGCGGCAACAGATAGAACATCACGAATGCCAGCAGCAATACGGGCAATGGTTTAAGGCGGGTCATGAATATTGCACTCTCAAGCGGTATTGACGGCGGATCAGCGCGAGCACTGGAACAGCCATGCGCGAGGGGTGAAGCGTGGTTGTGGTCGGGTAAACATCCGGCACAGAACGTTATTCCTTGAACAGTCTGTTAGTGGGCGCGAAACTGAGTGTGCATGCGCCCTGGTTAAGTTCGTTAAACGTGTGGCGTCCAATGAAGCATCGAAAATCTTCGTCATGTTGTTAACTTGTGAAAAGTTAGCGAGCTAAGAGTTTTCTGAAAAAACGCCTATTAAAAATAGGTAGAAGATGCCATGGCATGGCTGTCTTTTTGCTGAACGAACTTGAATGATTAAATGTAAAGAAGTGTTCTAAAGTTGTTTAAGTGCGGCCGCCCAGTCCTTGCTGTTCATAATGCCCAGCGCCTTGAACTTGCCATTGGGCAGAAGCTTTACAAACAATGCACTGCCGTATTCGGCATGTGCAGCATGTTCGAAGCCCAGCGCCTCCTCGAAGTCGCTGATGCAGGCGCTATGAGTGACAAGCAGCAAGTTACGATCAGGCTGTTTATGGGGGCGCAGTTCTTCGCCGATGGCAGGGCCGCAGATGGCCAGCGGGCCAGGTGACAATTCGGCCTTGCCAAACATGAACAGCGAGGTCTGCGCGGTGCGGGTCGTGGGGCTGCTCAGGACGTCAGTGTTTTCCATGCCCAGGGTCTGAAACGCCTTGCCCACAGCGCTGGCGGACAACGTGCCGAGGGTGGTCAGGCCGTCCGCCGGGCCGAGGCAGGGGTTGTTGGAGCGGTCACAGCGCTCTTCATGGCGCACCAGTATTACCAGGTCTCCGTTGCGCCAGGCTTCCAGCACGCCGGAAGTGAGCAGGCGATGGCCCACGCCCAGGTCAAGCGGCGATCTTGGCCACCAGATAAATGCTGTTAGCGCGAGGCTGACCATCACGATACCCGCCACGCCAAGCCATAGCTTGTTCAACTGTTTTAAAAACGCCCAGCGCGAGCGAGACTTGCTTAGAGTCAGGTCAACCACACTATTCACCATTGGTAACTTCCAGGCGTAATCCGGTAACTGCCAGCAGCAAGTTAGGCAGGGCGCCAAGTGAAGAGCGCTTAGGCAGGAATGTGCAAAAGCGTGTCACAGGGGCGCTGTCTTTTTGCTGAACATACCGATATAAAAATTTGTTCACTTGCACTGCAAGGCTTGAAAATAATCAGCCTGTTATCTGTTCGTGGGCGGCAATTTAAAGTGCGGCAGGTGGCCGCCGGGTGAAATCGATGTGAAAAATTTGCAGGGGGTCATGGGTCGCTCCTTTTGCCCATGGTTGTGACATAAAAATGTGACAACCGTTATTCTCCGGCTTAAGTCCAGAAGCGTATGGGGAAGGGTGATGCTGCAGGTACAAGGGGTATTCAAGCGTTACGGCACGCCGCAGGGGCCGCTGGCTGTACTGGCGGGTGTCGACCTTTACCTGGGGGAGCGCAGCAGCCTGGCGTTGATGGGGGAATCCGGCAGTGGCAAAAGCACGCTGCTGCATCTGGTGGCCGGGCTCGACCAGGTCGACCGTGGCAGCATCCAGGTCGGCGATCAGCGCCTGGACCAAATGAGCGAAGCGCAGTTGGCCCACTGGCGCCGCACCGAGATCGGCCTGGTGTTCCAGCAGTTCAACCTGATCGGCAGCCTGCGAGTCGAAGACAACCTGGCATTCCAGGCGCGCCTGGCCGGGCGCCTCGATCCGGCATGGCAAGCACAGCTTGTGGAACGCCTGGGCCTGGGAGACTTGCTCAAGCGTTACCCCGAACAACTGTCCGGCGGCCAGCAGCAACGGGTGGCGGTGGGGCGAGCCCTGGCGTCGCGGCCCGGCTTGTTGCTGGCGGACGAACCCACCGGCAACCTCGACGAAGCCACCAGCGATGAAGTGCTGCAACTGCTGCTGGACCTGCTGCGGGACAGCCCTACCAGCTTGTTGATGGTGACTCACAGCCCGCGTATCGCCGCGCGCCTGGACCAGCAGGTGGTGTTGCACCGCGGCCAGGTACTTGCCGCGGATCCCCTCTGAAATGCGTGTCTTCTATTGGACGCTGCGCGCGTTGCTCAGCCATTGGCGCCGCCACCCGGTGCAGTTTTTCAGCGTGCTCACCGGCCTGTGGCTGGCCACCGCGCTGTTGACCGGGGTGCAAGCCCTCAATAGCCAGGCGCGGGACAGCTACGCCCGCGCCAGCCAACTGATCGGTGGCGAACCCCAGGCCAGCCTCGGTGCGCCGGACGGTGCCAGTTTCCCCCAGGCGCTGTTCGCCGACCTGCGCCGCGCCGGGTGGCCGGTGTCGCCGGTGGTGCAGGGCCGCGTGACGCTCAAGGGGCATGAAGACCAGCGCTTGCAAGTGATGGGCATCGACCCGGTGTCGTTGCCTGGCGGTGGCGCGGTGGCCGGGCAGACCCTGGACCGGGCGCAGATGGTCGCGTTCTTCAACCCGCCGGGACGTACCTGGATTGCACCGCAAACCTTGCAGGCGCTGGGCCTGAAAGAAGGTGATCAGCCGCTGACGGCGGCCGGGCTGGCACTGCCGCCCCTGCATGTACAACCGGACATGGCTCCCGGACTGTTACTGACTGACATTGGCTTCGCCCAACCCCTGCTGGACATGCCTCAACGTTTGTCGCGGCTGTTGCTGGACAAGGCCTTTGCTGCGGCTCATCCCGCCTTGCCGCCCGAATTGGGCGCGCAACTGCAACTCAAGCAGGCCGAAGAAAACAACCTCGCACGCCTCACTGAAAGCTTCCACCTGAACCTCGATGCACTGGGCTTTTTGTCCTTCGTCGTGGGGCTGTTTATCGTGCACGCCGCCATCGGCCTGGCCCTGGAACAACGGCGCGGCCTGCTGCGAACCTTGCGTGCGTGCGGGGTCAGCGCGCGGATGCTGATCCTCAGCCTGGCGGTCGAACTCGGTGGCATGGCCATGCTCGGCGGCCTGGTGGGCGTGGCCAGCGGGTACTTGCTCGCCAGCCTGTTGCTGCCGGACGTGGCCGCCAGTTTGCGCGGCTTGTACGGAGCCGAGGTGCCCGGCCAACTGAGCCTTAGCCCGCTGTGGTGGCTCAGTGGCCTGGGCCTGGGTTTGCTCGGCGCATTGCTCGCCGGGGCCAGCAGTTTATGGCGCGCGGCGCGTTTGCCATTGTTGGCGTTGGCCAATGCCCAGGCCTGGCATCAGGCGCATGGGCGCTGGCTTCGGCGTCAGGGCTGGGTGGCAGGCGCTGCCTTATTGATCGCGCTGCTGGCGCTGGTGTTTGGTGACAGCCTGGCCAGTGGGTTTGTCTTGATGGCGGCCTTGTTGCTGGGCGCGGCGTTGGGCTTACCGGTGGTGCTCAATGGCGTACTCAAGACGGTGTTGGGGCGCAGCCGTTCGGTGTTGGGGCAATGGTTTCTCGCCGATTGCCGCCAGCAGTTGCCGGCCCTGAGCCTGGCGCTGATGGCCTTGCTGCTGGCGTTGGCCGCCAACATCGGTGCGGGTTCGATGACATCGGGCTTTCGCCACACCTTCAACAACTGGCTGGAACAACGCCTGACCGCCGAGCTGTACCTCAACCCGCAAAACCCGGCCCAGGCCGACGCGCTGCAAACCTGGCTGGTGCAGCAGCCACTGGTGCAGGCGGTACTGCCCACCTGGCAGGTCGCGGTGCAGTTGCAAGGTTGGCCGGCGGAGCTGTTCGGCGTGGTCGACGACCCTACTTATCGCGAGCATTGGCCGTTGCTGGACGCGGCGACGGACCCATGGGGCCAGTTGCTGCAGGACGACACCCTGATGCTCAGCGAGCAAATGGCACGCAGGCTCAAGGTGCGGCTGGGCGATGTCATCAACATTCCCACGCCTGAAGGTCCATGGTCGCCCAAGGTGGTGGGGATTTACGCCGATTACGGCAACCCCAAAGGCCATCTGCTGGTGAACTCGCGGCACCTGTTGCAGCACTGGCCGGGATTATCACCGGCACGTTTCAACCTGCGGGTACTGCCCGGCAATGTACCGCTACTGGTGCGTGAAGTGCAGAACCGGTTCGCCCTGGAAGACAGCCGCATCGTCGATCAGCAGCAGCTCAAGGGTTGGTCGAGCCAGGTCTTCGAACGGACTTTTGCCGCCACCGCCGCCCTCAACAGCCTGACCCTGGGAGTAGCCGGCGTGGCGTTGTTCATCAGCCTGCTGACCCAAAGTCAAAGCCGCCTCGGCCAGTTGGCGCCGTTGTGGGCGCTGGGCGTGACGCGCCGCCAATTGATGCTGCTCAACCTCGGCCAAACCTGGCTGCTGGCGGTGCTGACTCTAATACTGGCATTGCCGTTGGGCTTGCTGCTGGCGTGGTGCCTGGATGTAGTGATCAACGTCCAGGCCTTCGGCTGGCGCCTGCCGTTGCAGGTATTTCCGTGGCAACTGGCGCAACTGCTGGGGCTGGCGATGTTGGCCACCTTGCTGGCGTCGGCCTGGCCGCTGTGGCAGTTGTACCGCAGTCGCCCGGCGGATTTGTTGAGGACCTTTGCCAATGAAGATTAAGTGCCTGCTTTGGGCGACCTTCCTGCTGCTCGGCGCCTGCGACAAACCGCCAGCGCCTGAAGTAAGCTTCGCCGGGCTGGGCAGCCAGGCGGCGGACTTTGCCCAAGTGGTGCCCGGCAAAGTCTTCAGCTTTCCCGAGGACCACGGCCCCCATGACGGCTATCGCATCGAATGGTGGTACCTCACCGCCAACCTCAAGGATGGCGAGGGCAATGCTTACGGCGTGCAATGGACGCTGTTTCGCAACGCGCTCAAGGCCGGGCCGACGCAACCGGGCTGGCACGACTCGACGATCTGGCTCGGCCACGCCGCCGTGACCTCGGCTACCCGGCATTATGCCGCCGAACGCTATGCCCGTGGCGGCGTGGGTCAGGCGGGCGCCCAGGCGGTGCCATTCAATGCCTGGATCGATGACTGGAATTTCGCCACCCGCCTCGATGCCGCCAGCCCTCTGGCGGACATGCAGTTGAAGGCCGCCGGAGAGCATTTCAACTACGACCTGCACCTGACCTCCAGCCGCCCATTGGTGCTCCAGGGCGATAACGGCTACAGCCGCAAGTCCGACCAGGGCCAGGCGTCGTACTACTACAGCCAGCCGTTTTTCCAGGCGGATGGCCGCGTGACCATCGATGGAAAACCTTATCAAGTCACCGGCACCGCCTGGCTCGACCGCGAATGGAGCAGCCAGCCCCTGACCGCCAGCCAGACCGGCTGGGACTGGTTCTCCCTGCACCTGGACAGCGGCGAGCAGCTGATGCTGTTTCGGGTGCGGCAGACAGACGGACCGTCGTACCTGACTGGCACCTGGATCGACAAGGATGGCCACACACAGACCCTGCACAACCAGGATATTCAACTGACGCCACTGGGCACGACCGCGATCGATGGGCGCAGCATTCCCACCCAGTGGTCATTGAAAATTCCGGGCAAACATCTGGATATCACCACGGAAGCGGTCAACCCAAAGGCCTGGATGAACCTGAGCATTCCCTACTGGGAAGGGCCGGTGAAATTTCAGGGCGGGGTGGGGTACCTGGAGATGACTGGGTATTAATTGTAAGAATCGGCTTACAAAATACTGGACATACATACAGTAATTAATTAGATTCCATCCCAGGTGACCGGATGTCACCGGTTACCTGAGCTTCAATTTTTTAACTATGGATGGATAAAAAATGAAATCTAAAAAAGCCTTTGTATTGGGCGCGGCCATGATGGCTGTCAGCTTCGTTTCGGCCTTTGCCCTGGCCGAGCAATACCCGTCGCAGAGCAGCGTGCATCTGAGCGAAAAAAGCTTGAGTGCAGCGGTCAAGGGGGCCCTGAAATCTGGTGGCAAGGTGCAGGCCTCCGCGTCTTCGGCGCAGGTCCTGGACAAGCTCAAGGCTGCACAAAAAACCAAGACCCTCGGTGTGCCCAAGAAGGCTGCCAGCGTCGCGAAGCCTTCTGAAAGTGTGCAGGTCTCGCCGGCCACCCGGCTGGTAAAACCGGCCAAGGCGCCTGCGGCCCAGGCCGCGTTTGTACCGCTGTGCGACAGCCTCGACATTAACGTCGGTTACAGCTATGACGGCTTGCAGAGCGGCGAATCAAAGTGCTTCCACTTTAATGTGCCCGCCAAGGCCAAGGTGCAGATCTACCTCGCCGGCCAGCAGCCGGGGACCGAAATGGCCCTGACGCTGTTCCAGGACGACGGGCAGAACAACCTGACGGCACTGATCACTTCTGATAACCCGGGCAACAGCGACGAAGTCATCAGCGGCATGCTTGAAGCCGGGGACTACTACTGGTTCCTGGAGGCCAAGGTTGCCGACGGTTCGGCCTTCGACTTCGGCGCGATCGTCAACACGGCAATTGACGCCTACGAGCCCAACGACACTCCAGAAACGGCGTTCGCGCTGCCGGACCGCTTGAATTATCTGGCGGGCAACCTCGACAGCCCGGATGACGTTGACTACTTCGATTTCGCCGCCGTACGCGGGCAGGGTGTCAGCCTGTTCCTCGGTGATGACGACAAGGGCGTGCGCAATCAGTGGATCTTCGAGTACTTCAACGGCAGCGCCTGGGTCAACATTCCGGGTGGCTCGACGGCGACCTTTCCGAGCCGGGCGCCAGGTTTTGTGTACAAGGCGCGCGTGCGGGCCAACCCCGCTGAGGCGTGGGATGCCACGTCCGAGTACAAGCTGACGTTCGGTTCGAGTCCGCGCCTGACGGACTCCGATGCGAGGGGCG
This sequence comes from Pseudomonas sp. SED1, assembly GCF_034044025.1. Classification (NCBI taxonomy): domain Bacteria; kingdom Pseudomonadati; phylum Pseudomonadota; class Gammaproteobacteria; order Pseudomonadales; family Pseudomonadaceae; genus Pseudomonas; species Pseudomonas sp. SED1. The sequence goes on along the minus strand of NZ_JAXCIS010000179.1, from coordinate 1,283 downwards.
GAACGGTGACCCGAATCCCGGTGGGCATCGCACCTCTGGCGACCCAGGTTGGTCGTCTCATGACCTGGAGAACCGAATGGAAAGACAGCACTGGCGTACCGTTGGTGGGGGTCACTTCACAGCTCAAGGTCGACAAGCGTTTTGTTCCGGGTCCGGACTTTAACTGGACGGTATTCTCGGACGTCACCGACAGTGCTGGCAAAACATCCGGAAGCGCGGAATTGGGCGGTTGTGTAGGTGACTACCGTGCCCAGTACTACGACAGCAGCACGGGCGTGAAGTACCTCTGGGACACCTGGTACAACGTCGGCGGCTGGCGCATCGACCTCAAGGAACTGCCGAATGTCGGCGTCGGTGGCGATAACGTTGCCTATGTGAGCCTGGGGCATATCTGCAGCCAGGACATCATTGGCCGATAACGGGCGCACAAGAGCCCTCTGAACTGTAAACGCTCCACTTAGGTGGGGCGTTTTTTATGGGTCTTTTTTTGATTCACGCGCTGGTGGTTCCCAATGCAGGGTGCCGAACAGGTAGTCCATCAGCGGCAGGACGATATTGAAGTTGCGCCCTTGCATCAGTTCACGACGGTGATGGAGGGCGTGCAGGTGATGCATCTGGCGGATCCACGGCAGGCGGGCCAAGGGGTGGTCGGGGTGCAGGTGTTCGCAGGCGTGGAAGCATTCATAGAGCAGATAGCCGAGGATCATGCAGCCGGCGAACAGGCCGGCGACGTTGGGGTTGAGGTGTTTGAGCAGCCACCAGGCGGGGAGGGTAACGGCCAGGCTGTGGAGCAGGATGAGCCAGGCGGGGAACAGGATGACGCGCCAGTCTCGCGGGCTGTCGTAGGTCATGTGGCCAGGGGTGAAGAAGCTGTGGTGGTCGCCGGTGTGGCGGGCGTAGAACAGGCGGGCGAGGGTGTGTTTGTGGTGGCCCAGATGGCGGTGGACGAGGTAGATGCACAGGTTGAAGAAGATCAGGGTGAGGGGGATGGTCAGCCATTCCAGGGGTTGGATTTGTTGGGTGGTGGACCAGAACAGGGTGATGCAGAGCAGGCCGTAGCCGAGGACGAAACCGGCGTGGAGCCATGGGTTGTAGTGGGGGGTGATGCTTGCGCGGTAGCTGGCGCGGAAGGCCTCGGTGGGGTGGGTCATTGGGGGGCGCTCGGTGTTGTTTTTGTTGGGGGTGAGCTTAGTTGGGATTGGGGGGATTGCTTGGCTTCGCGGGGGGGATTCCTGTGTACATATCCATTTCTTCGGTAACGGCGGCTTATGGTTCCGCTCTTA
>NZ_JAXCIS010000178.1:0-5267 GCF_034044025.1 Pseudomonas sp. SED1 | reverse complement strand
TATTTGCTTACGCCTGCTCCCGCCGCAGGTAATCGAACAACAACCGGCTCACCGGCGACAACTGCGCTTCATCACGCACCACCAGGATCAGGCTGCGATCCGACCAGGCATCCGTCAGCGGCACCGCGTGCAAACCCAACGCCCGGCCAAACAATTCATAGGCCTTTTGCGGCAGGATGCCGATGCCCATGTTGGCCTGGACCATTCGGCACATGGCATCAAAACCCGGCACATGGATCCGCAGGCGCAGCACCTTGCCCGCCTCCCGTGCCGCCGCGTGGGTGCGCATGTTGATCGAGCTGGCGGAATGCAGCCCCACGTAGTCGCTGTCCAGCGTCTCGGCGAACGCCAGTGTCTTGCGCGAGGCCAACGGGTGATCCGCCGGCATCAGCACTACCAGTTTGTCCCGGCGATAGGTCACGCCGGGCAGGCCTTTGGTGTCGGTGTCGCTGGAGCAGATACCCAGGTCCGCCACCCCATCGATCACGCCCTGGACCACGCCATTGCTGGGCCGCTCTTCCAGGTCAGCTTTGACCTGCGGGTGCAGCGCGGAAAAGTCGCGCAAGTCTTCCGGCAGGAACTGAATGATCGCCGAGAGATTCGCCAGCATCCGCACATAGCCGCGCACGCCGTGGCTGTGTTCGCCCAGTTCCAGGCCCATTTTCTCGACGTTGAACAGCATCTGCCGCGCATGGTGCAGCAAGGTCTCGCCGGCGGCCGTGAGCTGCATGCCCTTGGCCTGGCGCACAAACAGGCTCACGCCCAGCACCTGTTCCAACTCCATCAAACGCTTGCTGGCCGCCGAGACCGCGATGGCTTCACGGGCCGCAGCGCGGGTCAGCGTGCCTTCTTCATGCACCGCCACAAACAACTGCAGCGTGATCAGATCAAGGCGACGAACCAGGCTTTTGTGCAGCATCTAGGCGCGCTCGGTGGCCAGGCGATTGATATCGGCCTGCTCCACCACCGGCAGAGGTGCGCCGTGCCGGACGGCCGAGAGCATCGCGCGACCAACGGTTTCCGTACTCACTACCCACGCCGGCCGCACATGGCGCAGCAGCGACAACAACGGGCCGACCACGGTGTAGATGGACTGGTAGAGCGGGGTTTTCGAACGCACACCGTGCAACGGCTGGATCACCCCGGGACGGAACAGGTACACCGCCTTGAACGGCAGGCGCAGCAACGCATTCTCGGTCTTGCCCTTGATCCGCGCCCACATGGTTTTGCCGGTTTCGCTGCTGTCAGTCCCGGCGCCGGACACGTAGATGAAGGTCATTTGCGGATTGAGCCGGGCCAGGGTGCTGGCGGCCACCAGGGTCAGGTCGTAGGTCAAATGGGTGTACTTGACCTCGTCCATGCCCACCGAAGAAACACCCAGGCAAAAGAAGCAGGCATCGAAACCTTGCAGCAGATGCTCCAGCGGCTGGAAATCGAACATGTCGGCATGCAGCACCTGGTGCAGCTTGCCGTGTTCCTGGGCCAGTGCGGTACGGCCTACGGCGACCACTTCCTGCACGTCACCGGCCAGCAGGCACTCGCGCAACACGCCCTGGCCGACCATGCCGGTGGCGCCGAATAATAGAACTCTCATAAGGTTGGTTCCTAAGCGACAAGCGGTTAGCTTCAGGCTGCCAGCTAGAGACAAACACACTAGCAGCTTGTAGCTTGCGGCTTGCAGCTTACTGCTCAACAGGATCTTTTGCCCCTTGAAAAGCACCACCACCCTCGCCATCGCCTGCAGCGCGGCCTTTCTGTCCCAGGTTGGCATCAGCAGCTATCTGCCTGCCGTGCCGGCAATTGCCTTGTCATTGACCGCCGCAGAGGATCAGGTAGCACTGGCCCTGGCGGTGTATTTGATCGGCATGGCGTTGCCGATGTTGGCCTGGGGCAGCCTCGGTGAGCGGCTGGGCAGAAAGCCGGTGTTGCTGGCGGCGTTGGCGCTGTATGCGCTGGCCAGTGCAGCGATTCCGTCCGCCTACAGCCTCGAATCGTTCCTCGGCCTGCGGCTGGTTCAAGGCCTCGGCGCGGGCGGCGTGTCGGTGATGGCGCGGGTGTTGGTTCGCGACAGTTTCAGCGGTGCCCTGTTGGCCAAAGGCTTGTCGTGGCTGGGGATGACGTTCGTGATCGCCTTGGGCATCGGGCAGTTTGTGGGCTCGCTGTTGCAGGTGGCGTTTGGCTGGGAGGCGATCTTTTATGGGCTGTCGGTGGCGGCTGTCGGCTTGATGATAGCGCTGCAACGGGTGGTGTTTCCGAGATTGGAAAACGCCTCTGGACACGCCTCGGCCTGGCGCATCTACGGCACGATCCTGCGCCATCCGGCGTTCCTGCGGCCTGCATTGGCGGGCGGTTTGGGTTACGGGGTGATCATCGCGTTCAACACCTGCGCACCGTTGATTTTGCAGGGCCATTTCGAGTGGAGCGCTGCGCAATATGGCTGGCTCGGCTGGCCGATCAGCGGGGCGTATCTGGCGGGGGCGTTGATGGTCAATCGCCTCGTCGCCCGCACCGGGCGCCTGTCGATGATGAGTTGGGGCGTGGCGTTGGTGATGTGCGGCAGCGCGACGATGTTGCTGGGCAGCCTGTTCGCCAATGGGCTGGCGATCCTGCTGTGGCTGCCGTATTGCCTGGCGGTGTTCGGGCAGTCGATGAGTTATCCCATCAGCCTGTCGCTGGCCAATGATGAATCACCGGTGAGCGGCTCCTACGCCATGGCCTTGAGCGGTTTCATGCATCAGTTGATGGCGGCGGCGATCGGCGGGGTGGCCAGCCTGTTGGCGAGTCAGCAGGCCTGGCCGTTGGCGGTGTTATGCGTGGCGCTGGCGGGCGGCGCACTGCTGTGCGTCGCCATGGCCAGGGCTGATCAGAACGCGCTGCGAAAGATCTCTTCAATCTGACGCTGATCCGCGCGCCGTGGGTTGGTCAGGCCGCAAGCGTCCTTCAGGGCGTTGGACGCCAGCAGCGGGATGTCCTGCAACTTGGCGCCCAACTCCCGCAGCCCGGCAGGAATTTCCACGTCCTGGGACAGGCTGCGAATCGCCGCGATGGCCGCCTGGGCGCCCTCTTCCACTGAGGTACCTTTGATGTCTGCGCCAAGGGCCCGTGCCACATGGCTCAGGCGCTCGGCACTGACGCTGGCGTTGAAGCTTTGCACGTGGGGCAACAGCACCGCATTGCACACGCCGTGGGGCAAGTCATACAGCCCGCCCAACTGGTGCGCCATGGCGTGCACGAACCCCAGGGACGCGTTGTTGAAGGCCATGCCGGCGAGGAACTGCGCATACGCCATGTTCTCCCGGGCGGCCATGTCTTGGCCGTCGCGCACCGCAATCCGCAGGTTGGCGCTGATCAGTTCGATGGCCTTGATCGCACAGGCGTCGGTGATCGGATTGGCGGCGGTGGACACGTAGGCTTCGATTGCGTGGGTCAGCGCATCCATGCCGGTGGCGGCGGTCAGGCCCTTGGGCATGCCGACCATCAGCGCCGGGTCGTTGACCGACAGCAGCGGCGTAACGTTGCGGTCGACGATAGCCATTTTCACGTGACGGGTTTCGTCGGTGATGATGCAGAAGCGGGTCATTTCGCTGGCAGTGCCGGCGGTGGTGTTGATGGCCACCAGCGGCAGTTGCGGTTTGGCCGACTGGTCGACGCCTTCGTAGTCTCCGATGTGCCCGCCGTTGGTCGCACACAGGGCAATGCCTTTGGCGCAGTCATGGGGCGAGCCGCCGCCCAGGGAGACCACGAAATCGCAGGCACTCTGTTGCAGCAGCGCCAGGCCTTTTTCGACGTTCTCGACATTCGGGTTGGGCTTGGCGCCGTCGTAGACCACCGAGTCGATGTCCTGCATCGCGAGTTTCTCGGCGATCATGCTGGCGACACCTGCCTTGGCCATCCCGGCGTCAGTGACGATCAGCGCCTTGCGAAAGCCATAGTTGCGAATCGCGATCATGGCTTCGTCGAGGCAGTCGATGCCCATGATGTTGACGGATGGAATGAAGAAGGTGCTGCTCATGGTGGCTAATCCTCGAAAGTCGTTATGCCTACAGCATCGACCTCGATTGCCTGCGGCATCTTGACCAGGATCAACGCCCGCTCGTGATAAAGTCACCGCCCAGCCGATTTTGAGTAGACACGCCGCAATGAAGGATTCCCAGGATTTTGACGCCCACCTTGAAGACTGGAACGCCTTGCGCAGCAGTACCGCCTTCAGCGGGATCCTGATCGGCAACGGCGCCAGCCGCGCAGTGTGGGAAGACTTTGCCTACGACTCACTGTTCGAAAACGCCCGCGCCGTGGAAGAAAAACCTCTGAGCCAGTCCGAACTCAGCGTGTTTGACGCGATGCAGACCCGCAGTTTCGAACAGGTGCTGGGCGCGCTGAAAACCACCAGCCGGGTCAACAAGGCCTTGGCGGTCAGCTCAGCGGCGCCACGTAATCGCTACTACGCGATCAAGGAAGCGCTGATCAATACGATCCACAGCGTGCATATTCCGTGGCGCCTGGTGCAGCCTTCGACGCTGGCGACGATTCATCAGGAGTTGGCGAGTTATCCGACGGTTTTCACCAGCAATTACGACTTGCTCAACTACTGGGCGATCCTGCAGGCGCCGGGCATCGATGATCTGTTTCGCAGCGCGGATGCGAGCTTTGACCTGCGTAATACCGCCACCGACAGCACGCGCATTTTGTATTTGCATGGTGGTTTGCACCTGGTGCGTAACCTTGACGGTACGGCGCGTAAATTGCCGACCACTGACAGCACGTTGCTTAGCAGTTTTGCGATCAACAATACGATCAAGACGCTGGATGATGTGCCGTTGTTTGTCAGCGAGGGGAAGGTTGAGGAGAAGCTGAAGACTATTCGCAGTTCTGACTATTTGTCGTTCTGTTATGAGCAGTTGTTGAGCCATGAGGGCGCGCTTTGCATTTTCGGGCATCACCTCGGCGCGCAGGATGTGCATCTGGTGCAGGCGATTCGGCAGGCGAAGATCAAGACGTTGGCGATTTCGGTGTTTGGGCGCAGTGCGGGGTTTATTCAGCAGCAGAAGCGGCGTTTTGCGGAGTTGTTTGAAGGGGTGGATGTGGAGTTGCGGTTTTTTGATGCGCGTAGTCATGCGCTTGGGGATTCGGGGCTTTCGGTGCCCGTGGAGCGGTGATGGGGGTGGGGGTGGGGTGTACATATCCGTTGCTGCGGTAACGGCTACTTAGGGTTCCGCTCTTACAGCGGGTCACTTTTTTACAAACGCCTAAAAAAGTAACCAAAAAAC